>DASSRV010000136.1:0-8563 GCA_035701605.1 Gammaproteobacteria bacterium | reverse complement strand
CCGGCGCACGGGCGGCGCCCGATCTGGATGGCGACTGGCAGGACTTGCGCCTGCCGCTCGCCGGCAAACCCCGGTTCAGCTCGCCGCACGGCACACTGAAACTGCAAACCCGCGCGCAACAACTGGCATTCACGCTGGCGGGCGCCCTGTCGCAAGGCGGGAAATTCACCGCACACGGCACGATCAACCCGAACATCGCGACACATCCCTGGCAACTCAGCGCCTCGGCACAACACTTCCACGTGCAACTCGATCAACTGCCAGGACCACTGCCGGCATTCAATTGGCAACTCGAGGCGCGCGGCGACCGTGAAGCAGTGCACATCAAGGCGCTCACGCTCCAGTCGCCGGGCGGCACGCTGCATGTCCGGGGCCGTTACACCCGTGCCGATACGCCCGTCTGGCATGCCACACTCGCTGCGACGCATCTCGACCCCGCGCTGCTGTACCCCGGTTTCCCGGGCGATCTCGCGTTCAAGGCCACGCTCAATGGACAGCAGGGCCCCGCGCCGTCCTGGCATCTGCAACTGCATGCGCTGCACGGTACGCTCAACACGGTGCCGATCTCGGTCAGCGGCCGCGCGCAGTATGCGCAGGGCAGGCTGCGCTTCGACAAGGTGGTCGGGAAAGTGTCCGACAACCGCTTCCAGTTCGATGGTCACGTGGGCCGCAACACGCACCTGGTGTGGGACATCGCCGCGCCGCGACTCGCCGACCTGTGGCCGGGTCTCAGCGGCGCGCTGGAAAGTCGCGGCAGTGTGCTGCTGGACGACGCCGCGCCGCTGGCGGATTTCACCTTGCACGCAAGCGATCTGCACTACCGGGATTTCGCCGCCGCTTCGGTAGAGGCGCGCGTGGCCATGAACGGCAAGACGCGCGACGGCCGCGCCACGCTCGTCGCAAGCGGTGTCCGCATGAAGAATGAAACGCTCCGGCAACTCGAAGCGCGGGCCGAGGGCACACTGGCCGCACACACCGTGCAAGTGCAACTCGATTCCTCGCTTGGCAAGGCGGCATTCGCCGGTCACGGCGCGCTTGTCAACGATGTCTGGCGCGGCGACGTGCAGACCGTCACGCTGCAACCGGAAGGTGCCGGCGTGTGGCACAACGCGGCCGCGTGGCAGCCGCGCATCGGTGCACAGGGCCTGAACCTGCCGCATGCCTGCGTCGTGCAGGCCTCCGCCCGGACCTGTCTCAACGCCACCTGGCATGACGACCAATGGCGCGCCCGGGCCACGTTGTCCCGTGTGCCCCTGCACGTGCTGCAAGCCTGGTTGCCGGCCGGACTGGAATACAGCGGCGCGTTCGACGCCACGCTCAAGGCCGACGGCGACGCCACGCGGCACCAGCTCGATCTGAGCGCGGAACTTTCGCCCGGCAGCATCCACAACACGGTACGGCACCGGCGCGTGGCGCTGCTGGACTACACGCGCGGCACGGCGCACATCCACGTCGGCACGGATCTCACCACCGGCAGCCTGAACTGGGGCCTGCGCGACGGCGGTGTTCTGAGCGTGGAAACCCGCATCGCGCACGGCCGCAAGCCTGCGCTGAGTGGACGCATTCGCGGCGAGCTGCACGATTTCGCGCTGATCCCGGCCCTGATTCCGGCAGTCGGCGACTTCAAGGGACGCCTTGGCATCGCCCTCACGCTCGGCGGCACGCCTGCCGATCCGACGTTCACCGGCACCGCTTCCCTGCTCGATGGCGCGCTGCAAGTGCCGCGTCTGGGGCTCAATGTGCACGACGTGGTGTTGCATCTCGATGGCAACGGCACGCGCCTCGCGCTGGATGGCAGTGCGCGCTCCGGCACCGGCACGCTCGACTGGCACGGCAGCGCGCTGAAACAGCATGGCGTGTGGCATGCACAGGGCAGTCTGGCGGGACAGGATTTCCGCGCCGCGGACATTCCCGAAGCGCAGGTGGACATTTCACCGCGCCTGGATTTCACGCTCGACGACCGCGACATCACGCTGGACGGTACCGTTGCCATTCCCTACGCAAAACTGCGGCCACGCAACCTGAGCGACACCGCGCAGGTGTCGGAGGATCAGGTGATCGTGGGGCAGAACGAAGCCGCGCAGCGCGATCGCTGGCGCATCCACAACCACGTGCGCGTCACCATGGGCGAGCAGGTGGACTTCGCCGGTTTCGGTTTGTCGGGACGCATCACCGGCAGCGTGCTGGCGGTGGACGAACCCGGTCATTTCACCACCGGCAGCGGCGAATTGCAGATCGTGGACGGCCGTTACACCGCCTACGGCCAGAAACTTGCGATCCGCAACGGCCGGCTCATGTTCAACGGCGGACCGATTTCCAATCCGGCGCTCGACATTCGCGCCCTGCGCGCGCCGGCACACCCGGAAACCGTACTGCCGGGTCAGAGCGAGCAGCAGGTCGGCGTGATCGTGCGCGGCACCCTGCACGATCCCGCGATTTCGCTGTTCTCGGATCCGCCGCTGCCGCAATCCGCGCTGCTGTCCTACCTGCTCACCGGGCAACTGCCGGCCACTCCCAGCCAGTCGCCGCTTCTCGGCAGCCCCGGCACCGACACCGGCGACGCGCTCAAGTATTCCGGCGGTGAATTCCTGGCACAGCAGATCGGCGAACAGATCGGACTGAGCGACGTCAGCATCCAGAACGTGTCCACCGGCTCCGGCACCAGCACGCCCTCGCTGTTCATCGGCAGATACCTGTCGCCGCGACTGTACGTGAGTTACGGCGCCGGCCTGCTGCAATCGCTCAACACCATCCGCATCCGCTACACGCTCGGCAGCAAGTGGATGCTGGAAGCGGAATCCGGCGCGGCCAGCAGCGCGGATCTCATCTACACGCTCGAGCACTGAGCCGCACGCAGTCCGGCCCGGCGCAGGGTGTACACTGCCGCTTCCCGTTCACTCGCCGGAGCCCGTCATGCCGCGTTGTCTGACCGCCACCCTGGTTTTCCTGTTCACTCTCCCCGCATTGGCCGCCCAATCCGGCGACGGAGCGGCACTCGCGAGCATCACGCCGACGGAAATCGGCGCGCACATCAAGGTGCTGGCATCGGATGCCTTCGGCGGCCGCGGGCCGGCCTCGCCCGGCGAGAAAAAGACCATCGAATACCTGCGCGCGCAATTCAAGGCGCTCGGTCTCAAACCCGGCTGGCACGGCCATTACTTCCAGCCGGTGCCGATGACGAAAATCACCGCGCAACCCGCCGACCTCGTGTTCAGCGGCGGCGGCACGCACACCACGCTCAAGTACCTGCACGACCAGGTCATCCTCACCGAGCGTGAACAACCCACGGTGACGCTCAAGGACGTGCCCGTGGTGTTTGTCGGTTACGGCATTGATGCGCCGGAATTCCACTGGAACGATTTTGCCGGCAGCGACGTGCGCGGCAAGGTCATCGTGGTGCTGGTGAACGATCCGGGTTACGACGATCCGAAGCTGTTCAAGGGCAAACACATGACCTATTACGGCCGCTGGACCTACAAGTACGAGGAAGCGGCGCGCCGGGGCGCGGCAGCCGTGCTGGTGGTACACCGGACCGGACCGGCCGGATACGGCTGGGGCGTGGTGCAGAACAGCAACAGCGGCACCAAATTCACGCTCAGCGAGCCGGATCGCAACATGCAGCGCGCGGCCATCGAGGGCTGGATCAGTCACGACGCGGCACAACAGTTGTTTAAACAGGCGGGAGCGGATTTCACGCAGCTTGCACGGGCTGCGGATCGTCCCGGTTTCAAGGCCGTGCCGCTCGACCTCAAGATGTCGGTCACGCTGCACAGCCGCATCGGCCACATCACCTCGCACAATGTCATCGCGACCCTGCCGGGGCGCACGCACCCGGATCAGGCTGTCATCTACAGTGCGCACTGGGACCACCTCGGCACGCATCCCGACCTGCCGGGTGACGGCATTTTCAACGGCGCGGTGGATGACGGTTCCGGCAGCGCGGCCCTGCTGACGCTGGCCAGGGCGTTCACCCTCGCCAAACCGCAACCCGCACGCTCGGTGGTGTTTCTCGCCACCACCAGCGAGGAACAGGGCTTGCTGGGTGCGGCTTATTACGTGCGGCATCCGGCGTTTCCGCTCGGCGACACGGTCGCGGACATCAACATGGACATCATGAACGTGTACGGCCGCACCCGCGACATCACCGTGATCGGCTACGGTCGCTCGCAACTCGAGGATGAACTGAAAATCGCGGCACAGGCAGAAGGCATGCGCATCACGCCCGACCCGCATCCCGAAACCGGCCTGTACTACCGCGCCGACCATTTCGAGTTCGCCAAGCGCGGTGTACCCGCCCTGCTCACGTTCAGCGGCTACGACTACCTCAACCGGCCCGCCGATTGGGGCCAGCACACCTGGAGCGATTACTTCGCGCACCGCTATCACAAGCCGGCGGACGAATTTGACCCGCACTGGGACTTGTCCGGTGAGGCGCAGCAGTTGCGCGCGCTGTTCCGGCTCGGGCACGGGCTGGCCGACAGCGAGGTCTGGCCGGCATGGTATCCGGATGTGCCGTTCGGGAAACTGCGCAAGGCCCAACGTGCGCACGCCGCGCACTGACCGGCGCGCTCAGGCGTTCAGCACGCTCAACAGCCACGCGCGCAGGTGCTGGATTTCCAGCGGATGCACCGCGTGCGGCATCGGGTAGCTGTGCCACAGGATCGAACAGCCGAGCGCGGTGAGGGCGTTGCGGGTGTGTTCCGCGAGCGGCAACGGCACCACCGGATCCTCAGTGCCGTGCGCATAGAACACCGGCACGCTGGCATTGGCCGGATGCACGGCAAACGGGAACCCTTCCGTGATCGGCAGATAGGTGGACAGCGCCATGATGCCGGCCAGGCGTTCGCGGTATTGCAGGCCGGTGTACAGGGCCACGGAACCGCCCTGCGAAAATCCCGCCACCACGATGCGCTGTGCGGGAATGCCGCGCGTGTTCTCGCGTGCAATCAGGCCTTCCAGCGTGGCGCGTGCCTCGTTCATGCCCGCCACGTCGCGCGGTTGCTGCAAGGCGATTTTCGTGATGTCGAACCAGGCACGCATCGGGTAACCGTTGTTCAGGGTCACCGGGCGCACCGGCGCGTGCGGAAACACGAATCGTACCGGCAGGGAAGCCGGCAGCTTCAGTTCCGGCACCAGGGGTTCGAAATCGTGGCCGTCCGCACCCAGACCGTGCAGCCAGATAACGCTGGCCACCGGCTCCGCGCCGGTTTCATGTTCCACGCAGTCGGGGGCGCCACTCATTGCATGCTCCCTTACACTAAGCGGCGATTCTAGCAGCTTGTACGCGAACGGGCTTGCAGCATCACGCGGAGTACAGCATGGATTTCAACGACAGGGTTATTCTGGTGACGGGCGCGGCGCGCGGCATCGGGCGCGCCTGTGCGGAAGCGTTCGCCTCGCTCGGCGGCACGCTGGCCGTGCATTGCCACACCAGCCGTGTACAGGCCGAAGCACTGGTCAAGGCTTTGCCCGGCGCCCGGCATCGCGTATTTGCCGCGGATCTTGCGCAGCCTGCCGCCTGCGAACGGTTGATACGCGACATAATAGTGCACTTCGGCAAATTGGACGTGCTGGTCAACAACGCCGGCATTTACGAACCGCGGCCCTTGCAGGAGCTGAGCTACGAGGCCTGGCAGGCGACCTGGAAACGCACGCTGGACATCAACCTGCTGGCGGCAGCCAACCTGTGTTTTCTCGTCGCACAACAGATGCGCGCGCGGGGTCGCGGGCACATCATCAACATTTCCTCGCGCGGCGCGTTCCGCGGCGAACCGGACGCTCCCGCCTACGGCGCCGCCAAGGCCGGCTTGAACCAGCTTTCCCAGTCGTTGGCGCAGGCGCTGGCACCGCATAATGTGTTTGTCGGCGTGGTGGCGCCCGGTTTCGTGGAAACCGACATGGCGGCGGAACTGTTGAACGGCCCCGATGGCGAGGCCATCCGCGCCCAGAGTCCCTTGCGGCGCGTGGCCACACCGCAGGAAATCGCCGCCGCAGTGACACGGCTCGCGGCGGACGGCATGCTGTATGCCACCGGTTGCATCCTGGACGTGAACGGCGCGTCTTACCTGAGAAGTTGAGGAAACCGCATGGAATGGATCACTGACCCGAACATCTGGGCCGCACTGGTCACGCTGACCGCGCTCGAGATCGTTCTCGGCATAGACAACATCATTTTCATTTCCATTGTCACCGGCGGTTTGCCGGAGCAACGTCAGGCCGCCGCGCGCCGCACCGGTCTGATCCTCGCGGTCGTCACCCGGCTTGCCTTGCTGGCTTCGCTGTTCTGGCTGTCACGCCTGACCCGGCCCCTGTTCACACTGTTCGAGCAGCCGTTTTCACTGCGCGACATCGTGCTGATCGGCGGCGGTCTGTTCCTGCTGGCAAAAAGCACGCTGGAAATCCACGGCGACATCGAGCAGAGTCATGCACCGGAACACGGCAGCGTACGGAAATCCTTTTCCGCCGCCGTGATTCAGATCCTGCTGCTGGACGTGGTGTTCTCGCTGGATTCGGTGATTACCGCCATCGGCATGTCGGATCAGTTGCTCGTCATGGCGGCCGCCATCATCATCGCCATCGGCTTCATGCTGGTGTACGCCGGCGCGGTAAGCCGCTTCGTGCAGCGTCATCCCACGCTCAAGATGCTGGCGCTGGCATTCCTGGTGCTGATCGGCGTGGCCCTGATCGCGGATGGGCTGGGGATGCACATCCCGAAAGGCTATATCTATTTCTCCATGGCCTTCGCGTTCGGTGTCGAGATGTTGAATCTGCAAATCCGCAAACGCCGCGCGCCCTGAGCCGGCCCATCGGAACGGAGACTGACGTGAGCATCTGGTTCCAGCCCGTCAAGCTTGAAGAATTGAATCATTACAATCGGCAGACGCTGGTGTCGCACCTCGGCATCCGCTACACCGGGATCGGCGATGACTATCTCGAAGCCGTGATGCCGGTGGACGCGCGCACCATGCAGCCGGCCGGCATCCTGCACGGCGGCGCCTCCGTGGCACTCGCGGAAACCCTGGGCAGCACCGGCGCGAACCTGGTTGTTGATTGGGAAAAGAAACTTTGCGTCGGGCTCGACATCAACGCCAACCACGTCCGCGCCATGCGCGAAGGTGAAGTGACCGGCACCGCGCGGCCGCTGCACCTTGGCGCGACCACGCAAGTCTGGGAAATCCGCATCACGGATGCACGCGAGCGGCTGGTGTGCGTGTCGCACCTGACCATGGCGGTGCTGGAGCGCGCGAAGTTTGACCGGGACGAGATCGGCCAGCCGTTCAGGTGAGGCCCCGGTAATGCTCGATCAGCCGGCTTCCACGGGCTGGAAATACACCACCACCGGCGGGCGCGCGGCATCGTAAGTCGCGGTGCCCTTGCGGTGGGTCATGAGCTGATCCACGGCAATCTCGCTGTCACCCGCTATTTGCCGGACCTCGTTCTCCGAAGCCATGTCCGAGCCCACCGTGATCACGCGCCCGGTGGTGCGGAATGGCTTGACCACCGTGATTTCCACCAGCCGATGCCGCGGCACGCGGCCGAACACGGTTTTCTCGTCATGGATCGTGACCCGGTCGCCCGGCTGGAGCGACGTGCCATAGGGGCAGAACAGACACTGCGCCGTATCAATGTCGTGCACGAAGCCGGAAAATTCGGCACTGCTGCCGTCTCCAGCCTTGTTCCCCGTAATACCTTTCACCCAATTCTTGAGCGACATTTCGGCAGCCTCCTTGTCCCCACACTATCCTGCGGATTTGCCGCCTGGCGCCTAGCTGAGTGGCCAGAGCGGATACCATAATTTAACATAAGGATAAGCAATTACAAGCCCTTCTCATTCCAGCCGTGTATCTTGGGGGAACGGGGCATTCAAGGCATTTCCCGGGTGAATTCCCGGATAAACGCCACGGAAACTGGGGCCGACGATAGTCCAATATACTGGACTTTTATGGAATCGTCTTGTATATTAGAGCAATGAACCTTCGCTCCATCGGTCATTTCATTGCCGAGCGCCGTCGCGCCAAGCAGCTCACCGTACGTGCGCTGGCCGAAAAGGCCGGCGTGGGCCGCTCCACACTGGCCGCATTGGAGGCCGGCAAGCTTGCGGAACTGGGGTATTCGAAGATTGAACGCCTCTGCCGCAGCCTTGATCTGGTGCTCGAAGCCCGCCCAACCCTGCTGGACGCACCGCTGATGCCGCACCGGCATCTCACCGAAGTGGCGGGACGTGAACTGACCAAGGCCGCCATCGAGGACATTCTGACGCAGGGCGATTTCCAGGCCTGGCGCGGGCTGGTTCGCGCAATGCACGCAGACAAAACCGGACAAATCGCACGACGCGTGCAGGAAATCGCCACCCTGGCCGGCAAATCCGACTCCAGAATACGGGCGTTCTCCAGCCTGCTCCCGGAAATCCGATCCCGCCACCGGTGACTGGCCCCAGAACTTCGGACGAACTTCAAGTTTAGCTTTTGCCATGTTACGCCGCCTGTTTACGCGCCTGGAAGCGCTCCAGGAAATAGGCTGAGGCTGGCGGCTGATACCCCAACCGACTGTGTGGACGGATGTC
>DASSRV010000135.1:0-5935 GCA_035701605.1 Gammaproteobacteria bacterium | reverse complement strand
CGGATAGGCGTGGCCGAACAGGTTCACCCACCAGGAGCTGAAGGCGTCGAGATAACGATGGCCGTCGAAATCCTCCAGCCATGCGCCCTGACCGCGCCGCACCGGCACCAGCGGCAGCCACTCGTGGTCCTTCATCTGCGTGCAGGGATGCCACAGCACGGCCAGATCGCGCGCGGCGAATGCGGAGTTGTTGCTCATGCGGGCGTCCATGCTACCACCTCAGGCGGTGGCGGGCCGTGCGAGGCAGAAGCGGCGGATCAGTTGATCGAGAAGTTCGCGCGTGGGCTGGATGCGGTCGAGCGGCAGCGATTCGTTCGGCTGGTGTGCGACTTCGATGTCGCCGGGGCCGAGCACCACGGTTTGTGCGCCGAGCGCCTGCAGGAACGGCGCCTCGGTGCTGAACGCGACCGCTTCCGCGGCGTGGCCGGTGAGTTTTTCCGCAACGCGCACGATCTCGGAAGCCGTGGAGGTTTCCAGCGGGTTCACGCCCTCGAACAGGCTGCGGAATTCCAGCGCAAACGTATCGCCGTCCAGGGCCGCGCGGATACGCTCCTGCACTTCGGCGCGCACGCCCTCGACCTGCATGCCGGGCAGGGTGCGGATGTCGAAATGCAGTTCGCATTCCGGGCAGATGCGATTCGGGTTGTCGCCGCCCTTGATGTGACCGAGATTGAGCGTCGGAGCCGGCACCTTGAAATGGTCGTCGTGGTGGCGTTGCTGCAATTCCTCGCGATAGGCCAGCAGTGCCGCCAGCACGCGGTGCATGCCTTCGAGCGCGTTGCGACCGAGCGCGGGGTCGCTGGAATGGCCGCGCGTCCCAGCACCCGCACCGCTTCCATGAGGATGCCCTTGTGCATGTGCACCGGGCGCAGGCCGGTCGGCTCGCCGATCACGGCATGCCGCGCGCGCGGCCGGCCCGCCGTGACCAGCGCGCGTCCTCCGCTCATGCTGCTTTCCTCGTCCGCCGTGGCGAGCAGGATGAGCGGCTGGGAAAACGGTGCCTCGGCGTGGCGCGCGGCCGCCTCGATCGCGAGCGCAATGAAGCCCTTCATGTCGCTGATGCCGAGGCCGTGGAAATGACCGTCCCGTTCCGTGAGCGTGAAGGGATCGGAGTCCCAGCGATCCGCGTCGAACGGCACCGTATCCATGTGTCCGGCCAGCACCAGCCCGCCGGGGCCGCGCCCGAGCGTGCCCATGACATTGAACTTGCCGGGGAAGCCCGGCAGTTCCGTCATTTCGACCGTGCAGCCGAGCGCTTCCAGCCATTCCGCGATGCGGCTGGCGGCTTCGCGGTTGCTCATGTCGAATTCGGGGCTGACGCTGCTGATCGAGGCTGCGGCGATGAGGCCGCCCAGCATGTCGCGAAGATCCGGCACCGGACCTGTTTTTGGCATCTTGTTGTCCACCGCGGCTGCGCCTTGTCGCGTGGCATTTTGCGCATTTGCGTGCGGCAGGGCAACATGGCGCCATGAGCGGGCCGGGCCATGAAGTGGACAAGGTGCGCGGGCTGGTGGCCGGGGCGCGGCTTTGTGCCTCGCCGCATTGCGATGCGCGCCCGCCCGGCACCTCTATCGAGCTCCTGGTGATCCACGGCATCAGCCTGCCGCCGGGGGAATTCGGCGGCGACTGGATCGAGCGGTTTTTCCTCGGCCGGCTGCCGCCGGACGCGCATCCGTATTTCGCCGGCATCGCTGCACAGCGCGTGTCCGCGCACCTGCTGATCCGGCGCGACGCGGAACTGCTGCAATTCGTGCCGTTCGGGCAGCGTGCCTGGCACGCCGGGACCTCGGTGTTCGAGGGGCGCAGTGCCTGCAACGATTTCTCCATCGGCATCGAGCTCGAAGGCTGCGACGAGGTGCCGTATACCGACGCCCAGTATCATGCGCTGACGCAGATCGCACGGAGCCTGATGCGCGCCTATCCCGGCATCACGCCTGCGCGCATCGTGGGCCACAGCGACATCGCGCCCGGCCGCAAGACCGATCCCGGCCCGGCGTTCGATTGGGCGCGTCTGCGTCGGACATTGATCGAGTGAACCGTGTGCGCTGCAAGCGGCGCGCAGGTAACATGCCGGAAACCCTGTCCGCGTGAAACCACGCGGGCTTGAATCGAGCGAGGTGACGGATGGGCTTTCTTGCCATGCTGCTGGCGCTGTTGCTGGACCAGGTCCGGCATCCTTACGAACCCTGGCGCGGAGTGCGCTGGTTCCGCGTCTATCTCGATGCGCTGCCGGGGCTGGTGCGCCTCACCGGGCACTGGCGCGCGGGTGCGGCCGTGCTGCTCATCGTGCTGGTGCCAGCCGTCGTCACGCTGTTTCTCGGCCATGTGCTGAGCCATATCTGGAGCGTGTTCGGTTTCCTGTTCGCGACGGCGGTGCTGCTGTTCACGCTCGGCCCGCGCGATCTGCACAAGCAGGTGCGCGCCTACATGGACGCGGTGCAGGCCGGCGAGAGCGCACGCGCCCGGCAACTGGCGCGGGAACTGCTGGGTACGGAGCCGCCGGAAGACAGTGTCGCGTGCAGCGAAGCCATGACGCGCGCGGTGCTGGCCACGGTCAACGACAGCCTGTTCGGCGTGCTGCTCTGGTTTGCCCTGCTCGGGCCGGGCGGTGCCGTGTTGTACCGCGTCACCTGTTTCCTGCATCAGTCGCCGCCGGCCGGCGCTTCACCGCGCTTCCGCGAGATGACCACGCGCCTGTACGGTGTGCTTGCCTGGTTGCCCGCACACCTGGCCGCACTCGGCTATGCGCTGGCCGGTGGTTTCGAGGATGCCCTGTCGGATCTGCGCAGCTACTATGCCACCTGCCGCGCGCAATTCGTCGAGATGAACAGCGACGTCATGGCCTGTGCGGGCCTGGGTGCCCTGCGCGGCACCGCCGCGGATGCCGGTATCGGCCGCCTGCGCGCGGCGCTCGCGCTGGTGCAGCGCACGCTCGTCATCTGGCTGGTGGTGTATGCCCTGATCTCGCTGCTGGGTCTTGCATGGTGAAGGCCGTTTGCGCGCTGGCGCTGTGCGCCGGATTGCTGTTTCCCGCATTGGCCAACGCCAGTCTTACGCTGCACGGTGCGGATGGTCGAACGCTTGCGCTTGCTCAACCCGCCACGCGCGTTGTGAGTCTCGCGCCGGATCTGACCGAGCTTGCCTATGATGCCGGCGCCGGCAGCGCCCTGGTCGGCGCCGATGCCTACAGCAATTACCCTGCGGCCGCGAAAAAACTGCCGCGTATCGGCGATGCGTTCCGCTTCGACATGGAACGCATCGTTGCGCTCCGGCCCGATCTGGTGCTGGCGTGGCAGGGCGGCACCCCGCAGGCTGTGATTGCGCGCCTGCGTGAACTGAAACTGCCGGTGCTGGTCATCGGTACGCACGCACTTCCGGACATTGCCGCCAACCTCGAACTCATCGGCCGTGCCACCGGTCACGAGACTGAGGCCCATGCCGCGGCACAAACCTATCTTGCCGAACTCAAGAAATTGCGCGATGAGTACGCACATCGCAAACCCGTGCGCGTGTTCTATGAAATCTCCACCCAGCCCCTGTTCACACTCGGCGGAGACCAGATCGTCAGCCGCGTGATTACCTTGTGCGGCGGGTACAACATCTTCAGCGACATCAAACAACCCGCAGCGTCCGTCAGCCTCGAAAATGTATTGGCACGCGATCCGCAGGCCATCGTCACCGGCGGCGATGCCGGCGCCGCCGCGCGTCTCAAGGCATGGCAGCGCTGGCCGCAAATCAGCGCGGTCAGAACCGGCAGCCTGTTCAGCATTCCCGGCGATGTCATGACACTGGCCACGCCAAGGATGCTCGAAGGTGGTAAACGGCTTTGTGCAGATGTGGAATCAGTACGTAATCACTAACATCAGACAGTGCTGGCTTGTCCCATGCGGCAGTTAAGACTGGTCAATTTGGAAAGACGAAGCTAATTCCTTGTGCGGTCATGTTTCCACAGCACTTCCGAGCCGCCATCCTGCCTTGCAATCACCCTTGCCAGTACAAACAACAAGTCCGACAACCGGTTCAGGTATTTTATGGACTCGGGATTCTGGGGATGGGCTTTGTGCAGCGTCCAGGCGCGGCGTTCGGCGCGTCGGCAGACGGTGCGGGCGAGGTGGCAGAGTGCGGCGGCACGGCTGCCGCCCGGCAGGATGAATTCCTTGAGCGGCGGCAGGTCGGCATTGAATTGATCCAGCGTGGTTTCCAGCCGCTTCACGTGATCGGCGGTGATGGCGCTGTAGCCCGGCAGGCAGAATTCGCTGCCGAGATCAAAAAGTTCGTGCTGGATGGGGGCGAGTGCGGCACGCAGATCGTCGGCCAAGGGTTCGGCAAGCAGCAGGCCCAGAACGCTGTTGAGTTCGTCCAGCGTGCCGTAGGCTTCGACATGCGCATCATCTTTCGGCACGCGGCTGCCATCACCCAAGCCGGTGCTGCCGTCGTCGCCGGTGCGGGTGTAGATTTTGCTTAACCGATTGCCCATGACGGCCTCATTGTTTGAATTCGGATGGAGTCCTGCAAAGTGCTTTCATCAGAACCATTTACGCGCGTGGTGCAATACACGCAAGACCTGGACGGAATCGAGCCTGACACGGTAAATGACGATAAACGGCGTGCCCGATACCACTAATTCACGGCTGCCGTGCAAGCGCCCCGGCCTGCCCAGCGCAGGGTGAAGCTCGAGGTATTCCACGGCATTTTGTACCCGCTCGGCCATGGCCGCAGCAGACGCGGGATTCTCCTGGGCAACATACTCGCCCGCGGCATCAAGGTCTCGAATCGCGCCGGGTGTCCATTCAAGTTTCACGCCGGCCCCAGCGTTTCAGGCGGTTCACGGCTTCGCTGTGCGGCAGGAGCTTGCCGGCATCCGCTTCGGCCATGCCTTCCCGTATGGCCTTGATCTGCCATTCCTGCAGGGTCAGAAACTCCTCGATGGCCTGTCCGGCGATATAGGATTTTGAGCGATCGGTGGCATCCGCCAGATTTGCCAGGCGTTTGGCAACGTCTTTGGGAACGCGTACGGAAATCAGGGTGGTGGCAGCCATCGGGCAACCTCATGTCTAACGGTATCATCATTATAGATGATGAGATCATCAGAAGTGATGACATCCGTTATTGGCCGGGACGGGCTAGGTCTGGCAGTGCGGGCAGTAATAGGTGCTGCGCTGGCCGGTCACGCGCTGGACGATCGGCGTCCCGCACTGTTCGCAGGCTTGACCTTCACGGTCGTAAACGCGCAGATGCTGACGGAAGTAACCCGGCGCGCCGTCCTCGCGCACGAAATCCCGCAACGTGGTGCCGCCGGCCCGGATGGCGGCGCTGAGCACCCGCCGGATGGCGTTCGCCAGTTTTGCATAGCGTTCGCGTGCAACCCGGCCGGCAGCGCGCTCAGGATGGATCCCGGCCAGAAACAGGGATTCGCTGGCGTAGATGTTGCCGACGCCGACCACGACGTGACTGTCCATGATGAAACTCTTCACTGCGAGCTTGCGCTGGCGGGATATCTCGAACAGATAATCCCCGGTGAAATCGCCACCCAATGGTTCCGGGCCGAGTCCACGCAACAGTTTGTGACGCGCAGGATCGGTCGTGGTCCAGAGCAGGGTGCCGAAACGGCGCGGATCGCGCAGACGTAACACCTTACCGCTGTCGAAGATGAGGTCCACATGATCATGTTTCTGTGGCGGCGTGACAGCAGTCAGCACGCGCAGACTCCCGGACATGCCGAGGTGCAGGATGGCGGTGCCGGCAGCGGTCTGCAGCAACAGGTATTTGCCGCGGCGGGTGATGGCTTCAACCCGCTGACCGGGTAGTGTCTTGAGCAAAGCGCGCGGGATCGGCCAGCGTAACCGCCGCTCACGCACGGTGAGCGCCGTGATCACACGGCCCAGCAGATGGGGCTCAATGCCCCGGCGGGTGGTCTCGACTTCCGGCAGCTCGG
>DASSRV010000134.1:0-3735 GCA_035701605.1 Gammaproteobacteria bacterium | reverse complement strand
GGGTCATGGCCGCGACACCGTCCAGCAGGCCCTCGTCCATGTTCACGTCCACCATCTGCGCACCGCTGCGCACCTGTTCGCGGGCAACTTCGAGCGCGGTCTCGTAATCGCCCTCCAGAATCAGTCTCTTGAACTTCGCGGAGCCGGTGATATTGGTACGCTCGCCAATATTCACGAACAGGCTGTCCGGCCCGATGTTGAGCGCCTCCAGGCCGCTCAGCCGGCATTGCGGCGCGAGTACCGGCACCTCGCGCGGTGCATGCCCGGAAATTGCACGCGCCAGCGCCTCGATGTGCGCCGGCGTGGTGCCGCAGCAACCGCCCACGATATTGAGCAGGCCGCTTTGCGCCCACTCGGAAATCAGTCCCGCCATGTGGTCTGGCGTTTCGTCGTAGCCGCCGAAGGCGTTCGGCAAGCCGGCATTCGGATGTGCGCTCACGTAGCAGTCCGCAAGCCGCGCCAGTTCCTCCACGTAGGGTCGGAGCTGCTCCGCGCCCAGCGCGCAGTTGAGCCCGATGCTGAACGGCCGCACGTGGCGCACGGAATTCCAGAATGCTTCCGGGGTCTGGCCCGACAGCGTACGGCCGGACAGATCGGTGATGGTCGCGGAAATCATCACCGGCACGCGTGTTGTCCTTTGTTCGAACAGTTCTTCCAGCGCGAACAGCGCGGCCTTGCAGTTGAGCGTGTCGAACACGGTTTCCACCATCAGCAGATCCGCCCCGCCGTCCAGCAAACCGCGCGCCGCCTCCGCGTAGGTCGCACGCAGTTCCTCGAACCCGACGTTGCGGAAGCCGGGGTCGTTCACGTCCGGGGAAAGCGAGGCCGTGCGACTGGTCGGACCCAGGATGCCGGCCACGAAACGCGGTTTATCGGGAGTCTCAAGCGTCGCCTTGTCGGCTTCCCGCTTCGCGAGGCGTGCCGCTTCGCGGTTCAGCTCGTACACCAGCGCCTCGGTACCGTAATCGCTCTGCGAAATCGCGGTTGAGTTGAAGGTGTTGGTCTCGATGATGTCGGCGCCCGCTTTCAGGTAAGCGGCATGGATCGCGGCAATCACGTCCGGGCGCGTCAGGGTCAAAAGGTCGTTGTTGCCCTTGAGATCGCGCGCATGGTCACGGAAGCGTTCGCCACGGAAATCCTGCTCGGATAGCCCGTAGCCCTGGATCATGGTGCCCATGGCGCCATCCAGCAGCAGGATGCGTTTGCCCAGGAGCTCGTCGAGCCTGTGTTTGCAATCCATGAGCGGTTTCAGCCATTCGCCGCAGCAAGCCGGCCGGCATCCGGTGAGCGGCCGGCACGGATACCAAGCAGATGGCAGATGGCGCGCGTCAGCTCCGCGCGATTCAGCGTGTAGAAATGAAACTCATTGACGCCCTCGCGATGCAAATGACGGCATTGCTCGGCGGCGACATGGGCCGCCACCAGCGTGCGGGTTTCGGGGTCCTGGTCCAGCCCCTCGAACTGGCGCGCCAGTGACGGTGGCACGCTGGCGCCGCAGCGCGCCGCGAATTTGCGCACTTGCGCGAAATTCGTGACCGGCAGGATGCCCGGCACCAGCGCAATACCGATGCCGTGACGCACTGCGGCATCACGAAAGCGCAGGAACACCTCGACATCGAAGAAGAACTGGGTGAGCGCGCGCGCCGCGCCGGCTTCCTGCTTGCGCTTCAGGTTGTCGAGGTCCGCGAGCGGCGAAACGGCATCCGGGTGGGTCTCCGGGTGTGCCGCCACGCTGATCTCGAAATCCGCGATGCGCTTGAGTCCCGCGACCAGCTCCGCCGCGCAGGTGTAACCCTGCGGGTGCGGCTCAAAGTGTGAGCCGCCTTCCGGCGGATCGCCGCGCAAAGCCACGAGGTGACGAATGCCGGCTGCCCAGTAGCGCCGTGCGATGGTCTCGATCTCGGCGCGACTGGCGCCGACGCAGGTCAGGTGCGCGGCCGCACGCAGCCCCAGCCGACGCTCCAGATTGACCACTGTTTCATGCGTGCGCTCGCGGGTGGAGCCGCCCGCGCCGTAAGTGACCGACACGAAATGCGGCGCCAATGGCGCGAGCCGTGTCAGTGCCTGCCACAGGCGGCGCTGCAAATCGTCACTCGTGGGCGGAAAGAACTCGAACGAGACATTGGGCCGGACCGGAAACGCGCTGCGGTCCCAGGCCGTGGACAGGGAATTCATGTTGGCTCCCGACGCTTTAGCAGTTGGCACGCCAGCCGTGCCATTGATCGCCCTGCAAGTTGTCACTTAAACGGCGATGACTTTCTCTGTTGCCGGACTCCCGTACGTGGGCAACAAAAAACCCGCTCGGCGTTGCTCCCCGAAGGGCGCCAAAGCAGGTTCTTGCGGACCCCGCTTTAGCCGTATTTTTAAAGCGCCCGCAAGCTGAGTATCAAATCGGCGCTGGAGAAATTATTGCCCCTGACAACGCTCTTGTCAACCCGCCGGCGGCGGGCGTCTGAGATGCCGCACGTGTCGCCACACGTACAGGATGCCGGCCAGCACGATGACGCCGACGATCACGGTATCGAAGCGGTGGAACCAGACACCGAGCGTGTCCCAGTGCTCGCCGAACCTGAGCCCGATCCAGGCCAGCGCCCAGCACCAGATCAGCGAGCCGATGAAGGTATAGACGATGAATTTCACCAGCGGCATACGCGACACGCCGGCCGGGAACGCGATGAAAGTACGTACAGCCGGCAGCAGCCGGCCGATCAGGATGATGATGTCGCCGTGCCGTGCAAACCAGCGGTCCGCCAGGTCCAGGTCATGGTGCGACACCAATATATAGCGGCCGTATTTCATCACGAGTGGCCGCCCCCCCTTTGCACCCACCCAATAGGCGACCAGTGAGCCCAGTACGTTGCCTGTGGCGCCCGCCAGCGCCACCAGCCACAGCGACATTTCGCCGCGATACACCAGATACCCCGAGAACGGCATGATGACTTCCGAGGGCAGCGGAATGCAGGCACTCTCGATAGCCATCAACAACACGATGCCGCCGTAGCCCAGCACCGAGATGGTGCTGATGACGAATCCGGCCAGCGCGGCCAACAGCTTGCCGAGCATCAGGTCCTCACAATCGGGAAGGCGGCGGCGCGGGCGCCGCCGGTTTGGGTTCGGGTGCGCGACGCATCTCCGCCATGCGCAGCCGCAGACCGAGTTCCACGGTGCGGTCCGGCGGTATCTGGTAGAAATCGGTGGCGCGGATCGCGTTGCGCGACATGAAGGCAAACAGTTTCTCGCGCCAGGTCATCATGGTCGGCGTGTTCCGGGTCGGCACCAGGGTTTCGCGACCGATGTAATAGGTGACGGTTTCCGGGTCAATCACCAGCCCCGAGTCCTTGGCACGGCGCAGAGCCTGAGGCACGTTCGGAATCTGCATGAAACCGTAGTGCGCCAGCACCCGATAGAACCCCTGCTCCAGTTTCTCGACTTCGAGCCGGTTGGTGGGATGCACGAACGGCACGTCCTCCGTCAGCACCGTGAGCAGCACGATCTGCTCATGCAGCACCTGATTGTGTTCCAGATGATGTTGCAGCATGGGCGGCGTACCGAGGTTCGGCGCGGTCATGAAAATACCGGTACCGCGCACCCGCACCGGCTGCTCGGTGCGGATGCGAGCCAGGAACTGATCCAGCGGTTCGGTGCTTTCGCGCAGCCGATTGATGAGGTTGCTGCGCCCGGTGGCCCAGGTGGACATGATGGTGAAGCCGATCAGGCCCACCAGCAGCGGCAGCC
>DASSRV010000133.1:0-3965 GCA_035701605.1 Gammaproteobacteria bacterium | reverse complement strand
TCAGCACGTACACCAGGAACACCGGTGCAATCGGCGCCAGTGCCGCCAGCGTCGCGCCATGCGGTACCTTCATCTCCAATACCATGATGGTGATGATGACCGCCAGCACGCCATCGCTGAAGGCTTCCATCCGGCCCTTGTGCATTCATCCTCCCGTCGCGCTTGCCGTCACGTATCGTAACAGCACCGCGCCGGAATCCCCCTCAGGAATTCCGGCGCGGTGTCTGCGCACATCAGACTGTTCCGGTTCAAGCCTGTTTCTTGTCGTCCTTGACCTCTTCAAACTCAGCGTCCACCACGTCGTCCTTGCCTTTGGCGTCGCCGGCAGTCGCGCCTTCACCGGCCTTGGCTTCCTCGGCCTTGGCCGCATACAGGCGCTCGGCCAGTTTGCCGGAGACTTCCGCCAGTTTCTGGGTCTTGGTCTCGATCACGCCCTTGTCGTCCTTCTTCAGGGCCTCGCGCAAGTCGCTGATCGCGGATTCCACCGCGGCGCGCTCCTCGCCCGACACCTTGTCGCCCAGTTCCTTGAGGCTCTTGTCGGCGGCGTGGATCAGGTTCTCGCCCTGATTGCGCGCATCCACCAGCTCGCGCAGTTTGCGGTCTTCCTCGGCGTGCGCCTCGGCATCCTTGACCATGCGCTGAATCTCGTCATCGCTCAAACCCGAAGACGCCTTGATGGTGATCTTCTGTTCCCTGCCGGTCGCCTTGTCCTTGGCGGACACGTTCAGGATGCCGTTGGCATCAATGTCGAATCCGACCTCGATCTGCGGAACGCCACGCGGCGCCGGCGGAATGTCGGACAGATCGAAACGGCCCAGCGACTTGTTGCCGACCGCCATTTCGCGCTCGCCCTGCAACACGTGCACGGTGACTGCGCCCTGATTGTCCTCGGCGGTGGAAAACACCTGCGAAGCCTTGGTCGGAATCGTGGTGTTCTTCTCGATCAGCTTGGTCATGACGCCGCCCAGGGTTTCGATACCGAGCGACAGCGGCGTGACATCCAGCAACAGCACGTCCTTGACGTCGCCCTTGAGCACGCCGGCCTGCACGGCGGCGCCGACTGCAACGGCTTCGTCCGGGTTGACGTCCTTGCGCGGCTCCTTGCCGAAGAAATCCTTGACCACTTCCTGCACCTTGGGCATGCGGGTCTGGCCGCCGACCAGAATCACGGCGTCCACTTCGCTGACCGAGAGTCCCGCGTCTTTCAACGCGATCTTGCACGGTTCCACGGTACGCTTGATGAGGTCCTCGACCAGGGCTTCGAGCTTGGCGCGGGTCAGCTTGATGTTGAGGTGCTTCGGGCCCGAGGCGTCCGCCGTGATGTACGGCAGGTTGATCTCGGTCTGCTGCGAGGACGACAACTCGATCTTGGCCTTTTCCGCGGCCTCCTTCAGGCGCTGCATGGCCAGCGGATCGGTACGCACGTCCACGCCCTGTTCCTTGCGGAACTCCTCGGCGATGTAATCAATGATGCGCTTGTCGAAGTCCTCGCCACCCAGGAAGGTGTCGCCGTTGGTGGACAGCACTTCGAACTGGTGTTCGCCGTCCACGGCCGCGATTTCGATGATGGACACGTCAAACGTGCCGCCACCCAGGTCGTATACCGCGATCTTGTGATCGCCGTGTTCCTTGTCGAGGCCATAGGCGAGCGCTGCCGCGGTCGGCTCGTTGATGATGCGCTTGACTTCGAGTCCCGCGATCTTGCCCGCGTCCTTGGTGGCCTGGCGCTGGGAATCGTTGAAATACGCAGGCACGGTAATCACGGCTTCCGTGACCGGCTCGCCGAGATAATCCTCGGCGGTTTTCTTCATCTTCTGCAAGACGCGCGCGGAGATTTCAGGCGGCGCCATTTTCTTGCCGTTCACGTCCACCCAGGCGTCGCCGTTGTCGGCCTTCACGATGCTGTACGGCACCATGCCGACGTCCTTCTGCACCACGTCGTCGCTGAACTTGCGGCCGATCAGGCGCTTGATGGCATACAGGGTGTGCTTCGGATTGGTCACCGCCTGACGCTTGGCCGACTGACCCACGACGACTTCGTTGTCCTTGGTGAAGGCCACGATGGACGGCGTGGTGCGGTCGCCTTCGCTGTTCTCGATGACGCGCGGCTTGCCGCCTTCCATGATGGCGACGCAGGAATTGGTGGTGCCGAGGTCAATGCCGATGATCTTGCTCATGTTCAACTGCTCCGAAAAGGGATCAAAAAATTCGTTATGTCGTAAGTGGGGGCCGGCCCCCCGGATTCAAGCCTTCAGGCCGCCGGGGCCGGGGCTTTTGCCACCAGCACCCGGGCCGGGCGCAACAGGCGACCGTTCAACTGGTAGCCCTTCTGGACCGTGGACAGCACCGCGCCGGGGGCCGTTTCCGCGTCGTCCTGCATGGCCATGGCCTCGTGCAGCTCGGGATTGAAGGCATCGCCTTTCGCGGGACTGATTTCCGCGACCCCCACCCGCTCCAGCAAGGTGGCGAGCAGTTTCAGGGTCATGTCCATGCCCTCTTTGTGGCCTTCCGCATGTGCGGCTTCGCCGGCCGCGGCAATGCCGAGTTCCAGGCTGTCCTTCACCGGCAAGAGCTCGGCCAGGAAACGCTCCAATCCGAACTTGTGGGCATTTTCCAGATCGCGCTGCGCGCGCTTGCGCAGGTTCTCCATTTCCGCCGCCAGCCTGAGATAGCTGTCCCAGTTGGCCGCGGCCTTGGCTTCGGCTTCGGCGAGCTTGGCTTGCCATTCCGCCGCCGGATCGCCTGCCTGTTCCGTTTCCGCGGCCGGCGCCTGTTCCGCGCCGGCTGTGTCCTGCGTCTCGCGCAGGGCCTGTTCGTCACTCATGCCCAATCCTCGATTTCGGTAATACGACGCCCGCCCGGTTTCGGGCAGGCCATGGTTTCCATGTATGGCTTACTTGCGCGGATTCAAGGCCGCGCTCAGAAGCCGCGCGGTCATGTCCACGATCGGGATGACCCGCTCATAGGCCATGCGGGTGGGGCCGATCACGCCCAGCACGCCGACCACGCGGTCGTCCACTTTATAAGGTGCGGTCACCACGCTGCACTCGTCCAGCACCTGGTAACCGGATTCCTCGCCAATGAAAATCTGCACGCCTTCGGCGGCGATGCACTTGTCCAGGAGTTGCAGGATGTCGCGCTTGCGGTTGAAGGCGTCGAACAGGCGCCGCAGCTTTTCCACGTCGGACAGCTCGGCCCATTCCATCAGATTGGTTTCGCCCGCGATGACGTAACTGCCGCCCTCTTCCCGATTGCGCGCATCGAACACCTGCTCCGCCATGTTGATGGCGGCCAGCATCAGGTTGTTCATGCTTTCGCGGGTGCGGCGCAGTTCGCCAAGAAGTTCCGCGCGCACCGAATGGATGTCCTTGCCGGCAAAATGCGTATTGAGATAGTTGCTGATCTGCTGCAAGCCGGCCGCGTCGTAATGGCGATCCAGATTGAGGACGCGGTTCTGCACCTCGCCCTCGTTGACCACCAGAATCACCAGCACGCGGGTTTCCGACAGCTTCACGAATTCGATGTGCCGCCAGGCGATGTGTTCGCGGCGCGGCAGCGTCACCACACCGGTCAGGTGCGTGATGGCCGACAGCATGTCGGATGCGCTCGCCAGCAGAGCTTGCGGATTGGGTTCGTCGTTGTCGAACTGCTGCTGGATCAGGCGCACCTGCTGATGTTCGAGCGGCTTGATCGTGAGCAGCGTGTCCACGAAGAACCGGTAACCCTTGACCGTCGGCACCCGTCCGGCGGACGTGTGCGGCGAGGCGACAAACCCGAGCTCCTCCAGATCCGCCATGACATTGCGGATGCTGGCCGGACTCAGTTCCATGCCCGAATCGCGGGACAGCGTGCGCGAACCGACCGGCTCGCCTTCGCGGATGTAGCGTTCCACAAGCACCTTGAGCAGGTGCTGCGCGCGTTCGGAAAGGCCGGGTTCGATCATGTGGATGTGTATATAGAAGTGC
>DASSRV010000132.1:0-3532 GCA_035701605.1 Gammaproteobacteria bacterium | reverse complement strand
TACAACCATCCATGGTATTCCCGCCAGCCGCGACCTCCTGTCGCGTCGCTCGCCGGGACGAAGCTGCGCTTCGTCTGAAAACCCCGCCTCGCCCAACTGAACTACAGGCGCACATTCACCGCGACCCAAGCGTCACAGCCTTCCGTGGTTTGGTCGGGGCAGAGGGATTTGAACCCCCGACCCCCTGCTCCCAAAGCAGGTGCGCTACCAGACTGCGCTATGCCCCGCCATCAAAAACCTATTCGCAGGTCCGCACCTGCTTTGCTCGCAGGCTGTTGCGGACTCGGGCTCAGCCCTCGTCTCGCAACCCGGCCGGCTACTTCCTGTAGCCGGCGCGCGTCCTCGCGGACACGCCCCAAAGCAGGTGCGCTACCAGACTGCGCTATGCTCCGCCATCAAAAACCTGTTTCGCAGGTCCGCACCTGCTTTGCTCGCAGGCTGTTGCGGACTCGGGCTCAGCCCTCCTCTCGCAACCCGGCCGGCTACCCGGAACCCGGCAGCAGGCTCGATTCGGCCCGGGAAACGGCCCGCACAAGGGCGGAAATGATACGTGGCATGCCGGTTTGCGTCAATTTGAACGGCCCGGTTGGAGCCGCAAACCCTGCCATGCGACAATGCCGCAACTCCCGAAACATCGAATTTCAGAAGCATGTCAGCCCGGATCATTGACGGCAAGGCGCTGGCCGGCGATCTGCGCCACAGCATCGCACAGCGCGTGATGCAGCGTCGCGCCGCAGGCCTGCGCGCGCCCGGCCTTGCCGTGGTGCTGGTGGGCCGGGATCCGGCCTCGGAAATCTACGTGCGCAACAAACGCCGTGCCTGCGAGGAAGTCGGCATCCTGTCGCATGCAAGCGACCTGCCCGCGGATACCACGCAGCCCGACCTGCTGAAGCTGATTGACGAATTCAACGCGAATCCCGAGGTGGACGGCATCCTGGTGCAGCTCCCGCTGCCCGGGCACATCGCCCCCGCCACCGTGCTGGAACGCATTCGTCCCGACAAGGACGTGGACGGTTTTCATCCCTACAACATCGGCCGCCTCGCGCAACGCATCCCGCTACTGCGTCCCTGCACACCACTCGGCATCGTCAAGCTGCTGGAACACGCTGGCGAGACTTTCCACGGTCGGCATGCCGTGGTGGTCGGCGCGTCCAATATCGTGGGCCGCCCCATGGCTCTCGAACTGCTGTTGATGGGCTGCACCGTGACCATCTGCCACCGCTTCACCGGGAACCTGCAACAGCACATCGAAGCGGCGGACATTCTCGTGGTGGCGGTCGGCAAACCTCAAATGGTGCCGGGTGAATGGATCAAGCCGGGTGCGACCGTGGTGGATGTCGGCATGAATCGTCTGCCGGACGGCAGGCTGGTCGGCGACGTTGAATTCGAAGCTGCCCGCGAACATGCGGCACTGATTACTCCGGTGCCGGGCGGTGTCGGCCCCATGACGGTCGCCATGCTGCTCGACAACACGCTAACTGCCGCGGAAATGCACGACGCGCGGCACTGATATTGATGCCGCTTATTGTCGGCGCCAGATTGTCTCGCCGGCCTTGTCTTCCAGCACGATGCCTTCGTCCGCAAGCCGCTTGCGGATGCGATCCGCTTCCGCCCAATCCTTGCGCTGACGCGCCGCGTTGCGCTGCCCGATCAGAGCCTCGATATCCGCGGCCTCAAGCCCGGCAGCTTCAGAACCCGTGCCTGCCTGCAGATGGGTTTCCGGCGCCGACTGCAGGATGCCCAGTACCGCGCCCAGCTCCCGCAGCAGCGCGGCAAGTGCGCCGGCCTGTTGCACATCCGTATCGCGCTGGCGGTTGATCTCGCGCGCCAGATCGAACAGCACGCTGATGGCGACCGGGGTATTGAAATCATCATCCATGGCCTGTGCAAAGCGCGTGCGGAATTCGTCTGCGCGTGGCGCCTGACCCGGCGTGATGCCGCGCAATGCGGTGTAAAGCCGCGCCAATCCCGAGGCCGCCACGGCCAGTGACTGATCCGAATAATTCAGCGGGCTGCGGTAGTGGCTGTTGAGGATGAAATAACGCACCACCTCGGGCTGGTAGTGTTTCAGCACCTCTCGCACGGTGAAGAAATTGCCCAGTGACTTCGACATCTTTTCGTCATCCACGTTGACGAAGCCGTTGTGCATCCACACGTTCACGAAGGGCTCGCCGGTGGCGGCTTCCGACTGTGCGATCTCGTTCTCATGATGCGGGAACTGCAAATCCATGCCGCCGCCGTGGATGTCGAAATGGTTGCCGAGTGCGGCAATGGACATGGCCGAGCATTCGATGTGCCAACCGGGACGCCCGGCGCCCCACGGCGAGTCCCAGGCCGGCTCGCCCGGCTTGGCGGCTTTCCACAGCACGAAATCCAGCGCATCGCGCTTGGCTTCGTCCACTTCCACGCGCGCCCCGGCACGCAGATCCTCGAGCCGCTTGCCGGACAAGCGCCCGTAATTCGCAAAACGGTTGACGGCGTAATAGATATCGCCGTTTCCGGCCTGATAGGCGACGCCGTTTTCCATCAGCACGCCGATCATGCCGACAATCTCGGCAATCGAAGCCGTGGCGCGCGGTTCGATATCCGGCCGCAGCACATTGAGCGCGGCTTCGTCTTCGTGCGTGGCCCGGATGTAACGCGCAGTCAGCGCGGCGATGGTCTCGCCGTTCTCGGCCGCACGCCGGATGATCTTGTCGTCAATGTCCGTGATGTTTCGCACGTAGGTCAGCCGGTAGCCGCTGGCGCGCAGCCAGCGCGCCACCATGTCGAACACCACCAGCATGCGCGCATGGCCGATGTGCATGTGGTCGTACACCGTGAGACCACACACGTACATGCGCACCTCGCCTTCATGCAAGGGCTTGAACGGCGTTTTGCGGCGGGTCAGGGAATTGTGTATCTGAAGCATGGCGTTCAGTTCACCGCAAGTTCAGCCGCGCGACGCAACTGGCGTTCGACGCTGGCGGCCGGCAGCAGTTTCCACAGCCGCTCCATTTCCGGGCCGTGCAGGCGCCCGGTCAGGGCCGCGCGCAGCGGCATGTACAGGGCCTTGCCCTTGCGGCCACTCGCCGTGGCGACCGCACGGGCGTAATCGCTGAAGGCACCGTTTGCGCCGGGCAGGCAGTCGAGCGCGTGACGGAAAAACCCCGCGTCGGTCTGACGCAGTACCGCCATTGCATCCTGATCCGGCTCCGCTTCGCCGTTCAATACCCGAGCCCAATGCAAGCTCTCGCGCGGCCGTGTCAGGTTGCCGCGCACGGTGGCCACGAATTCCGCGCGCTGCGCAGCCGGTACCTGTGTGGACAGTGCCGATTCACTCTCCGCCAGCCACTGCCAAAGCCGATCACTGTCCGCGTGTCGCACCGCTTCGCCCTGCCAGTGCTCCAGTTGCTGGTGATCGAAATGTGCCGGGGAATGACCGATGTGCGCCAGATCAAAGGCCCCGGCCAGTGCCGTCTGATCCAGCAGCGCAGTCTCCGCATAGTTGTGCCCGAGCCGCGCCAGGTAATTCAGCAGCGCTTCCGGCAGC
>DASSRV010000131.1:0-3199 GCA_035701605.1 Gammaproteobacteria bacterium | reverse complement strand
GCGCCGGCGCCGCGTGCGTCAATCTCGCTCATGGTGAAGACACGCACGCCCATGCGTTTCACGATTTCCGCCTCGGTGCGATCCACGTCGCGGGCGCCGAATACCACCACGTTTTCCGGGCGCAACGCAGGGCCGTTGCCGCAGATCGAAACCAGTTCTTCGGGTCCGTTTCCCAGCAGCGTGGCGAGCGGCATGCCGTGGATGTTGCCGGAAGGACTCGATTCCGGCGTGTTCATGTCGGTGTGCGCGTCCACCCACAAGACGCCCAATTCCTGCCCCTTGCCGCGCAGGTGGCGCGCGATGCCGGCGATGGAGCCGATGGCCTGCGAGTGGTCGCCGCCCAGCACCAGCGGAAATTCGCCGGCGGCGAGCGTGGTCTGGGTGGAATCCGCCAGTTCGCGGCAGATGTCGTTGATGATGCCGAGGTAGCGTGCGCGAGGATTGCCGATTTCGGCGGATTCCATCGCGATCTGGCCGATGTTGTGCACACCGATCACGCTGTGGCCGAGTTTCTTCAGCGCCGGCACCAGTCCGGCAACGTGCATGGCGGAAGAGCCCATGTCGGTGCCGCGGCGTCCGGCGCCAAGATCGAGGTGTACGTTGGTGATGCGGATATTGCGTTGCATGGGGGTCATGGGCGTAAACAGCGTTATTAACGTCCGATTTTAACATGACCTTCCTTGCCTGACGCCACGCGGTTTTGCACGGCATTCCGGCCCGTGGCGGAGGGCTATAATCAGGGCGTGCCGATCCGCCGCGCATGATCCGGACCGGGAAAAGGAGTGCCGCCATGAACGAAAAATACCTCAGTCTGCCCATCAAACTCGCATCCGCCGATGCCGTATTGATGCGACCGGAAAACACCCTGCCACAGCACATCAGCATGCAAAGTCCGGCGCTCGACGCCATGACGGACCTGGCGCACGTTGCGCCGGTGAGCGTGGTGCCCGATCTGCCCATCAACCAGGCCGAGGAGCAGATGCGGCTCGGCAACGTGCGCTTGCTGTTCGTGGTGAGCGAGCGGGGCGAATGGCTGGGGCTGCTCACGTACAACGACCTGCGTGGCGGACGCGCGCTCAAGGTACAGGGCGAGTCCGGCGTGAGCCGCGGGGAGGTGCTGGTGCGCGACATCATGACGCCGCGCGCGCGGCTTGAAGTCATGCACATGCGTGACGTGGTGGAAGCACGCGTCGGCGACATCATTGAAACCCTGATGCGCACCGGCCGCCAGCACGCACTGGTCGAGGAGCACGGTGCCGACGGCAATGCGATCCGCGGCATCTTCTCCTCCACCCGCATCGGCAAGCAACTGGGGGTGCAGTTGCAGGACAGCGGCGTGGCCTGGACCTTCGCCGAGCTGGAAGCCGCCTTGCATTGACGCGCGGGGTTCCGCAGCATAGGGCATCGCGCGTTCCCCCTCGGGACGCGACAAGGGCATCCCATGTGGCAACTGCTGGCCGGCGCGGTGATGATCAGCTTCTCCGCGGTGTTCGTGAAACTGGTCGGTGTACCGCCCGAAACCAGCGCGTTTTACCGCATGTTGTTCGGCGGCGTCATTCTCTCCGGAATCGTGCTGTGGCGGCGCGAGCGCGTGCGTCTGACGACGCCGGCGCTCATCGCCCTGCTGCTGGCGGCGGTGTGTTTCGCGCTGGATCTCAGTTTCTGGCACCGCAGCATCCTGTACGTCGGACCGGGCGTGGCCACGCTGCTGGCGAATTTCCAAGTGTTCGTGCTGGCCGCCGCCGGTGTGCTGTTTTTCCGGGAACGCCTCACCTGGTTCCAGGTGGTTTCGATTCCGCTCGCGGTGTTCGGGCTGGTGCTGCTGGTCGGCATGGACTGGAGCGCGTTCACGCCGGCTTACCGGCGCGGCGTGGTGCTGGGCCTGGTCACGGCGTGTTGTTATGCCGGCTACATCCTGACACTGCGGCATGCGCGCGTGGATGCGCGTGCGGGCTCGCCGCTCCTGAGCATCACGCTGGTGTCACTGGCCACGGCCGCACTGCTTGCGGCCATCATGTGGCGAGAGCGGACGTCGTTCGCGATCCCGGGCTGGCGCGATGCCGGCTGGCTGCTCGCTTATGGCGTGTTCGGCCAGGTACTGGGCTGGGTGCTGATCTCGAGCAGCCTGTCGCGGGTGCGTGCCTCGCAGGTGGGGCTGGTGCTGCTGCTGCAACCGGTCTGCGCCTTCATCTGGGACGTGCTGTTTTTCGGCCGCCGCTTCAGCGTTGTGGAAATTGCCGGCGCGGTACTGGCGCTGGCCGCGATCTATCTCGGCTCCCTGAAGCAGCGTCTCAGGCAATCACCCTGAGCCGGCGCGGCAGCACTTCGATTTCAAGGTGCTGCGCCGCCTGGTAACGGATTTCGCCGTCCGCGTGCACCGGCAAACCCTCGCGGGATTCGATGATCAGTTGCCGGGTGCGGAAGGCGCGTATCGCGGGATGCGACAGGTGCGTGCCGGTGAGCACGCGCGGCAGCAGCGCGAGCACGCGCAGGCGGCTCATGGCGCGAGCCAGCACCACATCCAGCAGGCCGTCATCGAGCTCGGCATGCGGCGCGAGCCTGAAACTCCCGCCCTCGACCCGGCCGTTCTGCGCCGCCAGCAGCGTGATGCCGGTTTCAAAGGTTTCGCCATCGTGCGTCACACGTACACGCGGAGTGCGGTGGTCGCGCAACAGGGTTTTGAACAGCGCGACGCCATACACCAGCGTGCCGTGCAGCCAGCGCATGCGGTTCGCGGCCAGCGCCACCTGCGCATCGAGCCCGATGCCGAGGCTGTTGGCGAAATAGAAATCGTTGCAGCGCGCAATATCCATTTCCCGCACGCGACCCCGCGCGATCAACCGGCAGGCCGCACGCCAGTCATCCGGTTTCTGATCCAGCATTTTCATGAAATCGTTGCCGGTGCCGGCGGGAATGATGCCGAGCGGCGCGCCCCCGCCCGCCTGCATCCAGCCGTTCACGGCTTCGTGCACGGTGCCGTCGCCGCCTGCAATCAGCACGCGCTCGGGTCTGGCCACGAGCGCCGCGGCAACGCGCGAGGCCACGTCTCCCGGCGCGGTACTGTGCACGACATCCACCGCGATGCCGAGCGTGGCGAGTTCCGCGCACAGTGCGGGTTCAAAGCGCACGGCGGCGCCGCGTCCCGCAGCGGGGTTGAGAATCAGGGGTGTGGGCATCGGGATTCTTTCAGGTGGAATCA
>DASSRV010000130.1:0-3742 GCA_035701605.1 Gammaproteobacteria bacterium | reverse complement strand
CACCGGCGCGCAGGCCGATGCCTGGCCGGCGATCCGCGCGGGCCGGCACACACTGGTGACCGCGCCCACCGGCTCGGGCAAGACCCTGGCCGCGTTCCTGGCGGTGATTGATGCCCTGGTGCATGAAGGGGTGGCGCAGGGCCTGCCGGACGAATGCCGGGTGCTGTACGTGTCGCCGCTCAAGGCCTTGTCCAACGACATCCAGAAGAACCTGCAAGCGCCGCTCGAGGGCATCCGCAACGCGTTATTCGAGTCGGGCCGGCCGGATGTGGAGATCCGCGCGCTGGTGCGCACCGGCGACACGCCGCAGGCGGAACGCGAGCGCATGCGTCGCACACCGCCGCACATCGTGGTGACCACGCCGGAATCCCTGTACATCCTGCTGACGTCGGATTCCGGCCGCCGGCTGCTCGGCACGGTGCGCACCGTGATCGTGGACGAGATCCACGCGCTCGCGGGCAACAAGCGCGGCGCGCACCTGTCGCTGTCGCTGGAGCGGCTGGCAGCGCTGACCGCCGTACCGCCGCTGCGCATCGGCCTTTCGGCCACGGTGAAACCGGTTGATGAGGTCGCTCGTTTCCTCACCGGCGGCGCGCCCTGCAACATCGTTGATACCGGGCACGTGCGCGAACGGTGCCTGCATCTGGAACTGCCGCGCTCGCCGCTCGCTCCGGTGATGGCCAATGAAGTGTGGTCGGAAACCTATGACCGGCTCGCGGAACTGATCGGCGCGCACCGCACCACGCTGGTGTTCGCCAACAACCGGCGCCAGGCCGAGCGTGCCGCGCGGCATCTGGCCGAGCGCCTGGGCGAACAGCACGTGACTTCGCATCACGGCAGCCTGGCGCGCGCGCACCGGCTGGATGCGGAACAGCGCCTGAAACGCGGCGAGCTGAAGGCGCTGGTGGCGACCGCCTCGCTGGAGCTCGGTCTCGACATCGGCGACGTGGACCTGGTGTGCCAGTTGGGATCGCCGCGCAACATCGGCACCTTCCTGCAACGCGTGGGCCGCTCCGGTCATGCCCTCGGTGCAGTGCCGGAAGGCCGGCTGTTCCCGCTGTCGCGCGACGATCTGGTCGAATGCGCGGCGCTGCTGGACGCGGTGCGGCGCGATGAACTGGATGCCTTGCGCATCCCGGATGCGCCGCTCGATGTGCTGGCACAGCAACTGGTTGCGGAAGTGGCTTGCCGCGAATGGGACGAAGCCGCGCTCCTTGAAACCTGCCGGCGTGCCTGGCCGTACCGTGCGCTCGCGCACGAGGATTACACCGAACTGCTGCGCATGCTGGCCGACGGGTACGCCACGCGCCGCGGTCGGCGCGGTGCCTGGCTGCACCGCGACGCGGTGAACGGCAAACTGCGTGGGCGGCGCGGCGCGAAGATCACCGCCGTCACCAACGGCGGCGTGATTCCGGACCAGTTCGATTACGACGTGATCCTGTCGCCCGCCGGGCTGCGCATCGGCTCGCTCAACGAGGACTTTTCCTTCGAGAGCATTCCCGGCGATGTCTTCCAGCTCGGCAACACCAGCTACCGGATTCTCAAGATCGAACAGGGGCGCGTGCTGGTGGAGGACGCGCACGGTGCGCCACCCAATATCCCGTTCTGGTTCGGCGAGGCGCCGGCACGCAGTACGGAACTGTCCACCGCGGTATCGCGGTTGCGCGCCGAAGCGGATCGGCGGCTCGCGGCCGGCGAAGAGCTGGCATCCTGGCTGGGCGATGAAATCCGGCTCGGGAGCGTTGCCGCGCAGCAGCTTGCCGGGTATTTCACGGCCGCGCGCGCCGCGCTGTCCGTGCTGCCGAGCCAGGACTGCGTGGTATTCGAGCGCTTCTTCGACGAGGCCGGCGACCAGCATTTCGTGATCCATTCGCCGTTCGGTGCGCGCATCAATCGCGCCTGGGGTCTGGCGCTGCGCAAACGCTTCTGTCGCAAGTTCAATTTCGAGTTGCAGGCCGCGGCACTGGAAGACAGCATCGTGTTGTCGCTGGGCGCGACCCACAGCTTCCCGCTCGAAGAGCCGGCGAAATACCTGAATTCCGCCACCGCACTCGATGTGCTCACGCAGGCGGTACTGGCCGCGCCGATGTTCGGCACGCGCTGGCGCTGGGTGGCGAGCAATGCGCTGGCGGTGCAGCGCAACCGCAATGGCAAACGCATGCCGCCGGCATTCCAGCGTGCCGATGCCGAAGATCTGGTAGCGCTGATATTTCCCGATCAGCTGGCCTGTGCGGAAAATCTCGCCGGCGCGCGCGAAGTGCCGGATCATCCGCTGGTACGACAGACGCTGAAAGATTGCCTGCACGAGGTCATGGATGCGGACGGTTTCCTGCACGTGCTGGAACGTCTGCAAAGCGGCAGTGTGCGGGTGCTGGCGCGCGATCTGGCGGCACCCTCGCCGCTGGCGCAGGAGATTCTCTCGGCGCGGCCGTACGCGTTCCTGGACGATGCGCCCGCCGAGGAACGTCGTACGCTCGTCGTGCAGTCGCGCGGTGTCATAAGCCCGGAGGAAGCGGGTTCGCTGGCCGCGCTCGATCCCGCTGCCATCGTGCGCGTGCGCGCCGAAGTCTGGCCCGACGTGCGGAATGCGGACGAGTTGCACGATGCGCTCACGGTGCTCGGATTCCTTGCCGAAGCGGAAGGCGTGCGTGGCGCCGGCGTGCCGGATTCCGGCTGGCAACACCTTCTCCATGAACTGATCGCCGCAAAACGCGCCACCCGCCTGCGGCTGGATGCCGCGACGGCCTCGAATCGCGGTGCCCAGGGGAGCTTGTGGGTGGCCGCCGAACGGCTGCATGAACTGCTGACGGTGTACCCTGCCGCAACACCCGATCCGGTCATCGAGCCGGTGATCGAATCCGGCGGTGAACCGCTTGCGCGTGAGAGCGCACTGCGCGAGCTCTTGCGCAGCCGGCTGGAAATGTCGGGTCCTGTCACGGTTTCCGCGCTGGTACGGTTGTTCGGTCTGCCAACGAGTGAGATCGAAACCGCGTTGCTGGCGCTGGAAGCGGAAGGCGGCATGATGCGCGGCCAGTTCAGTCCTCATTCATCACCCCTTCGCTCGCCGGGAGAGGACCGGGGCGAGGGTGCGGGCACCGAAACCGCACCTGAAACCGAATGGTGCGAGCGGCGTCTGCTGGCGCGCATCCATCGCTACACCCTGAAACGCTTGCGCAGCGAAATCGAGCCGGTCGCGCCGGCCGATTTCATGCGCTTCCTGTGCGATTGGCACGGCCTCGGCGCGGAACGCAGCGAAGGCCAGGCTGCGCTGGCCTTCGCGCTGGAGCAACTGGAGGGGTTTTCCGCGCCGACCGCCGCCTGGGAGACGGATCTCCTGCCCGCGCGCGTGACCGATTACGCACCCTACATGCTCGATCAGTTGTGCGCGGGCGGCGCCGTGGCGTGGATGCGGCTGGTGCCGCCGCGCGGTGGCGACGACGCGCGTCGCGCCGGGCCGGTGCGCGGCACGCCGATCGCTTTCGTCGCGCGCGACAGCCTGCATTACTGGCGTGCACTCGCGGCGTTGCCGGAAGCCACCGCGCTGAACCTGTCATCCTCCGCGCAGGCCGTGCATGCGGCACTGGCCCGGCGCGGTGCATTGTTTTTCAGCGACCTGCTGCACGAAACCGGGTTGCTGCGCAGCCAGCTCGAAGCCGCGCTCGGCGAACTTGCCGCCTGGGGGCTCGCCAGTGCCGACAGTTTCGCGGGCCTGCGTGCGCTGATTGCACCGGCAGCGAAACGC
>DASSRV010000129.1:0-2698 GCA_035701605.1 Gammaproteobacteria bacterium | reverse complement strand
CGCCCCGCTGCGCTTCGTGACCGCGGCCAGCCTGTTCGATGGTCACGATGCGGCCATCAACATCATGCGCCGCATCATCCAGAGCCAGGGCGCGGAGGTGATTCACCTCGGTCACAACCGCTCGGTGGAAGACGTGGTGCGCGCCGCCCTGCAGGAAGACGCCGACGCCATTGCCATCAGCTCCTATCAGGGCGGGCACATGGAGTATTTCAAGTACATGGTGGACATGCTGAAGGCACGGCACGCGGCACACATCCGCGTGTTCGGCGGCGGCGGCGGCACCATCACGCCGGACGAAATTCGCGAACTCGAAGCCTACGGCGTCGAGCGCATCTACCACCCGAACGACGGCATGCACATGGGCCTCGGCCAGATGATCGAGGACGTGGTGACGCGCGCCGGTCAGCATCGCCGCGCCACCGAGCGCCCGGCCATCGTGGAGCTGGACGACGAGATTTCGGTCGGCCGGATGCTGTCCGCCATCGAAGAAGGCGCGCTCAGCGAATCCGAACTCGCCAAGCTCCGCAAGGAATGGGAATTCGCCGGCCGGAAAACCCCGGTGATCGGCGTGACCGGCACCGGCGGCGCGGGCAAATCCTCCGTGGTGGACGAATTGCTGCTGCGCTTCCTGCAAGCTTTCCCCGACATGCGCATCGCGGTCCTGGCCGTGGACCCCACGCGCCGGCGCACCGGCGGCGCACTTCTGGGCGACCGCATCCGCATGAACAGCCTGCGCAGCAAGCAGGTGTTCATGCGCTCCATGGCCACGCGCCGGCAACATGCCGCCACCAGTGAAATGCTGCACGACTGCATCGGTTTCCTGCGCGGACAAGGCTATGACCTTGTCATCGTCGAAACCGCCGGCATCGGCCAGTCCGATTCCGCCATCGTGGACCTCGTGGATTTTTCCACCTATGTCATGACCAGCGATTACGGCGCCGCGAGCCAGCTCGAAAAAATTGACATGCTGGATTACGCGGAACTGGTGGTGCTCAACAAATTCGATCGGCGTGGTGCCGACGATGCGCTGCGCGACGTGAAGAAACAGTGGAAGCGCAACCACACCGCATTCCAGACGCCGGACGATCAAGTGCCGGTCTATCCCACCATCGCCAGCCAGTTCAACGATCCGGGCATCACCTGGATGTTCGTCAACCTGTGCCGGCTCTTGCGCGAGAAGTTGAAACTGCCGGAAGCCAAATGGTCGCCGGACGTGGACACCTCGATCAAGGAGCCACGTGCCACCGTGTTGATTCCCGGCAAGCGTGTGCGTTATCTCGCGGAAATTGCCGAACAGGGCCGCGACATCAACAAGCGCGTGGACTGGGAAGCCGAACACGCCGGACGCGCACAACATTTTTATGAAGTCCTGCGGGATCTCGGTGATCCGAAACTGCCATCGCCGCTGAATCTTTATGATGCGGGCGACTTGACACATTCAGATTCCCAGACCGAATCCTCCCTGGTCATCCTGCGCCAACGCTATCAAGATGCCGTCAAATCCCTGTCCACCGACGCGCTCAACCTGCTGCGCGAATGGCCGGCACGTCTCAAGACCATCACCGACGAGCACTACACCTATCAGGTGCGCGGCAAAGACATCGAAGGCAACAACTACGTCGAATCCCTGAGCCACACCAAGGTGCCGAAAATCGCGCCGCCCACTTACAAAAGCTGGGCGGATTTGCTGCGTTTCCTGATGAAGGAAAACCTGCCGGGTGCCTATCCTTATACTGGCGGCGTTTACCCCTATCGCCGCACCGGCGAAGACCCCACGCGCATGTTCGCGGGCGAGGGTACGCCCGAGCGCACCAACCGGCGCTTTCATTATCTTTCCTACGGCCAGAAAGCCGCGCGCCTGTCCACCGCCTTCGATTCCGTCACGTTGTACGGCGAAGACCCCGCCGAACGTCCCGACATCTACGGCAAGATCGGCAATTCCGGCGTCAGCATCGCCACACTCGACGACATGAAAAAGCTCTATTCGGGCTTTGACCTCTGCGAACCCAGCACGTCCGTGTCCATGACCATCAACGGCCCGGCGCCCATGATCCTGGCCATGTTCATGAACACCGCCATAGATCAGCAGGTGGAGAAATACCTGAAGGAAGACCCGAAACGCTGGACCGCCGCCGAAAAGAAAATCGCGGAGATTTATAAAGACAAGCCGCGTTCGCACTACGCCGGCGAATTGCCTGAAAGCAACAATGGCCTGGGATTGGCCCTGCTCGGCGTCACCGGCGAAGAGCTGGTGGACAAGGACACCTACGCGAAAATCAAGAAACACGTGCTGTCCACCGTGCGCGGCACCGTGCAGGGGGACATCCTGAAAGAAGACCAGGCGCAGAACACCTGCATCTTCTCCACCGAATTCGCGCTGCGCATGATGGGCGACATCCAGCAGTATTTTGTCGAACACAAGGTGCGGAATTTCTATTCCGTGTCCATCTCCGGCTACCACATCGCCGAAGCCGGCGCGAACCCGATCTCGCAACTTGCTTTCACGCTGTCCAACGGTTTCACGCTGGTGGAGTATTACCTCGCACGCGGCATGCAGGTGGACGACTTCGCGCCCAACCTGTCGTTCTTCTTCAGCAATGGCATGGACCCGGAATACACCGTCATCGGCCGCGTCGCGCGGCGCATCTGGGCGCGCGCCATGCGCGAGCGCTACGGCGCCTCAGCACGCAGCCAGATG
>DASSRV010000128.1:0-7407 GCA_035701605.1 Gammaproteobacteria bacterium | reverse complement strand
CGAAGCCGTCTATTGGTGGATGATCGAGTACAACGAACAACGCCCGCATGACTCGCTCGGAGACCTGACACCCCTCGAACACCGTCAACAAGTCGCCGGATGTTCTACTTTTGAAGTGTCTACTTGACGGGGAAGCTTACGACTCGTGAACGATGATTAGTGTTGGTATCTCACTCTGGAAAGATTTCATATCCTCTTTAACAAACGCTTGTAACGTGATCGTTTCAGGTAGACGTGGTTTGTACTCTGCTTTGGCATACATAACCGTTTCAGCTTTCGAGAACGACGCCCCATCTGGAACGATTGCGTTGAGACTATAATGATCGGACGAGCCTTGATCGAAGTGCCAGCCTTTGGGAACCAAAGGCTTTGGGCCACCACATCAGCTTTAGACCTGTATCCGTAGGTATGGCGGCATGCTCAATATCTGCGACAGCAGCCAAGCTGGTGAAGAAAAGCAAGATAATGAGATGCTTTACGAGGAGCCTAACACTTGAATTCAGTTGCATACAGTACAACCGCTAGATTGCGTTGTTATTAAGCATATCTATCCATTGCTAGACTGCACGTACCATGATTACACCTCTCCCTACTGGCTCCGACAATAAATCATGCAAGTCTTCACTCTCCACACCGCTGAACCTCAATAGGGAATACGCACGCGGCGGTACACGAATGCCAGGAGCCACAAGGGGCCGATCAACAGGAACTGGATGTCCTTGAAGAAGGACGGCTTCTTGCCTTCGATCTTGTGACCGATAAACTGGCCGATCCAGGCCAGCACGAACACGATCACGGATAACATCCACAAAGGCGGAGGCAAGCGGCTTGCGCCATGCACCAGCGCGATGACAATAATCGTGACCAGCGTCATGCCGAGCGCCAATCGCCAGGTCAGCAGGTAGTAATAAATCAGTGCCGCGAGGATGAACAGCACGCCCCAGTTCAGGAGCGGCGAGCGCGCGGCCCAGGCAGCGGGCACCGGGATCGCCCACAAGAGACCAATCAGGGACAGCATGATGAGCGGGACGCAGACCCAGTGCAGATGCTTGTTCACCGGATTCCGATGACTTTCGCCGTATTCGTCCAGCCAGCTTTGGATACTGCGCATGCTCCCTCCGGCTCGATGTGCCGCCGCTGCACCGGCAGGGGGCTTGCTTTACACTCTAGCGCACCCCCGTCACGGCTGACAGTATGAGCCTGCTGCGCTTCATCGCCAATCTCCGCTTCCTGTCCGAGGCCAGGCGCCTGGAGCTTTACCCACCGTTTCTGGCGATGCGCATCAAGGTGCTGGAAATGCGCGACAACTGGCGGCATATCCGCATCCGGTTGCCGCTCACCAGCTTCTCGCGCAACCTCGGCGGCACCATGTTCGGCGGTTCGCAGGCTGCACTCGCCGACCCGATTGCGGCCCTGGTCTGCGCGCGGGTCTTCCCCGGCTATTCGGTGTGGACGCGCGCCATGGAAATAGATTTTCGTCGGGGAGGCGACACCGACCTGGAACTGCGTTTCGATCTTGATCCCGAACAGGAAACCGCCATCGCCGCGGAACTGGCCGCGAACGGCCGCGCCACCCCCAGTTTCGACTACGGGTTTTACCTCGCCGACGGCAGCCTATGCAGTCAGGTGCGCAACACCGTCGCCATCCGCCCGCGCGGTTACGTGAAGACCCCGGCCAAACCGCTGTATCTCGATGAAGTCCGATAACTCGATGCAAGGCACGGTCCATAACGTGTCGCATCCCGCTTCGTCGCACGCACGCCCACGGCTCGCTTTCGCGGCGGATTAGGATTAGGCTTGAATGCTCCGGCCATCAGGGATTTCGTCCGCCATGAAAAAACTCAAACCGGAACGGGTCCGCGAACTCATCGGCTATTGCGAAGCCGGTGAACTGGATCGGGTGGTGGGCGTGCTGGTGCGCCTGTCAACGGAGGAGCTGGCGGAATTGAAGGCCCTGATCTGGCTGGGTCGCGACGGCCACACCCCCAAGCACTGGGAGGCGCTGGTGATTCAGGCGCGCGCCAAACTCGACAAGGACACGGTGCAGTTCCTGGCCGAGGAAAAGGACCTGGACAAGAATCTGACGAAGGGACTGGAAAGCATGGAGAACGCGGGGCGGATCTGACGGGCGGATGCTTTATGGTGGGTTTTGCCGCAGCCTCACCTCAGCGCCCTTTCCCGGCGGGAAGTTGAGCCCTTCGACAAGCTCAGGACAGATGAAGTCGAAGCATATCCCCTTCGACTTCGCGCCTGCGGCGCTACGCTCAGGGCGAACGGTATTTTGAGAGCAGCACTACGCTTAAAGCCTACCCCAAATTTGATCCTGGGGCGAACGGAATCTTGAGCGCGGCGCTACGCTCAAAGCCTGCTCCGGACTTGATCCGGGGACGAATGGAATTTTGAGATAAGTTCTAGAATCGCCATTGCAAATCCAGCATCAGTCGCCGGGTATGCGATGAGGCGCCATCGGGCTGTTCATAAAAGAACCCGGCGCGCAGGCGCACGCGATCCGTCACGCCATAGCCCCACCACAGCATGCTGCCGTGCATAGCGGCGTGGAACCACCAATCGTCGTCATTGAATGCCGCCAGCACCGCGGCGCGCTGGATGCGTTCGATCGCGAGGCCCGCTTCCATGCCGGATGCGCGATTGCTGTTGCCCACGACAAATTCCATCCGGCCCGCCTGATCCAGGTTGTCCGGCGCATCCAGATTGCGGGCGCCGTCCACGAGCACGCGCAGCGGGATCGCCGTGTTCACGTGCAACACGAACTGGGCGTCCAGAATCCGGTACGTGTTCGTGTAACGCCCGCCTGCCACGGGATTGCCACGCGCCAATCCGGCCGCTGCGAGTGCATCCGTGCGCGTGTAGTGCAATTCGGTGAGCAGGAATTCCGGCGAGACCGTCGCGGTCTGATGCAGGTTGAGCCCCAGTTGCAGGGCGGTGATGCGCGACTGGTCGCCGAACATCTGTTCACCGCGAAAACCGCCGCCGGTAATCTGGAACGTGTTGTCCGTTCCAAAGTCGAAGCGTTGCGAGCCAAACACGCCGGCCGGCCGCAGGTCCGGGTCCCACAGCATGCGCGACAGTTCAAAGGGAAACGCACTTTTGCCGAGCTGTACGCGCGTGTCCGGTGTGGGCGTGTAGGTCAAGGCCAGGGTATCCAGCGCGAGATCGCGGCTGCGTTCATTGTCGTGGTTCGGCACCACGCGGTCATTGCCCACGGTGCTTTCATTCACGCGGATGGCGCCTGCCAGCAGCCATTGATCGTTGATCTGCCAGGTGGGGCCGTAACGCAGCCGCGCCCAGGTGCGCGTCACCTCGGGGCCACCGGTCACGCTCCGGAAAACGTCCTCGCGGGCAAGCACGTCACCGGACCACGCCAGCGTGCTGGGCGGTGCCGCCTCCAAATCGAGATCGAGTGCGTCCTGCGCCTGTACCGATGTCGCCATGAAGGCGCATACCAGCAATGCGGCGCCGGTTGCGTATCTAGACATGGATACCTTCCAGGCACGACAACAGTTTTTGTGCGCTGCGCGGCCGACGCTCGCGGTCGGTCCTGAGGCAATCCACAATCAATGCTTCCAGCTCCGGTGCCAGCTTGGGCAGCGCTTGTGAAGGCGCGGGGTACTCTTCCTTGATCTTGACTGCGACCAACCGATCCAGATCGCGCTCGTTGAACGGCATGCGGCCGGTGAACATCTGGTACATCATCACTCCGCAGGCATAGATGTCGGCGCGTTCATCCAGCGGTTGCCCCATGAGCTGCTCGGGCGGCGCATAACGCGGCGTACCGAGAATCATCCGCTCCTGATTGCCGTCGTCGCCGCGGCGTATCGGACTGGCGATACCGAAATCCATGAGCTTGGCGTTGCCGCTCGGTTCCAGCATCACGTTCGCGGGTTTGATGTCGCGGTGCAGGATGGATTGTTCGTGTGCGACCTGTAGCGCCGTGCAAATCTGGCGCATGATGCGCAGGCCGGCCGCCAGGGGCAACCGCTCGCGGTTCTTGAGCAGGAATTGCAGGGTCATGCCGCGCACGTATTCCATGGAAATGAACGGCACGTTCTCGATTTCGCCGAAATCGTGGATGCGCAGCACATTGCGGTGCGTGATCTTGCGTGCCAGCCGGATTTCACTCTTCATCGCTTCCAGCAGGGCTTCGCTGTCTGGAAGATCGGTGCGCAGGGTTTTCAGGGCCACGAATTCGCCGAGCTGGCGGTCGTGCGCCTTGTACACCACCGCCATGCCGCCGGAACCGAGTTCGCCGAGAATCTCATACCGGTTGCCGAGAATCATGCCGGGCAGGAGATGCAGGCGCGGCGCCTCGACTTCCGGCGCGGGCGCCTGCGCAATCAGTGTCGCATCCTCGGTGCTCCCGGTTTCCACACTGGCCGTGTATTCCACCTTGAGCATGGTGCGGCCGCTCGCGCTGCCCGCGACCTGCACGAATTGGATGCCGTGGCGATCGGCCAGAAGCCGCGCCACGTCCGGCGTCACCAGCACGGTATCGGGTGCGGCTTCGGGCAACAGTTTTTCCAGTTGCTGCACCGGCGTGCCCAGCACACTCCCGCCGCTGCCGGTCAGCCAGGTGGCCGACCCGGTGACCACGCTGCCGATGCCGAGCGCGAGGCACAACGACAACCCCTGGTTCGCGGCCAGGGCGCGGATGTGTGCTGCGCAGGCCAGCACCTGCACCAGAGCGCCCGGCGTGGCCGCATCCCCAAACACCAGAAACAGGCGCCCGCCCGCGACACTCGCAATATGTCCGCCGCGCGCGTGTGCGGCGGCCTCGAGATTGCGCAGGATCTGGTTGTGTTGTTCCAGCGCTTTCCGGGCCATCGTATTCGGCACGCCGGTTGTGCGCAGCTCCACCGCCAGGAGTGCCGCATTGGGCAGTTGCGTCGGTTCGTCCGAGGGTTTGACGGCCGTTTCTCCGGCCCCGGCATCCGGCAGGTATTTGGCGAGATCCGCCATGTAGTTCTCGATCTCGTCCTTCTCGCGCAAGTCGCTCAGCAGCGAATCGAAAGCCTGGGTCAGTTGTGCGATCTCTCCGGAACCGCGGATTTCCAGACGTGCCTTGAACTCACCGCGTGCCGCTGCCTGCGCGGCATCTGCCAGTTCGCGCAACGGCCGCGCCAGGCGCGGCGACAACCACAACGCCAACAGCACCGCGATCAACGCCACCGCCACGGCGGTCACGGCCTGCTCCGTGAGGATGCTCCTGAAATCGTGCATCGCACTGTCGTAGGACGTGAGCGTAAGCGCAAATCCGGACGCCTTGGAACCCCCCAGGGGATCCATGTACGCCAGCCAGCGCTCGCCCGCGAGATCCAGCGCGAAAACCTTGCCGGTCGGAAGTTGCGCGTGCTGTTGCAGGGATGCCTGCAAGGCCTGTAACCGGGCATCGGCGAGGGTGGCGACAATCGGCGCGTAGCCGTCCGGCTTGCGATTCAGCACCGCAACTTCGGCACTGCTGACCTGCTTCACCCGTTGCAACAGGCCGGAATCCACCCGCAAAGCGAGCAGCAGATAACCCAGGAATTCATCGTGATTGGCCAGGGGCTCGATGGCGACCTGGAACGCCTGCCCGTTGCGCAACCAGTAACCGGTGTTGGCGGTTTGCGAATCCAGCACGCTGCCGATCACCGGCACCGCGGACAGGTCCTCCTGCGCCGGCTGTCGCCGGTCGCTGCCGGTCAGGACCTGTCCGTTCCCGTCCAGTACCAGACTGAAGTCGAAACCCAGTTCGGTCTCACGCTCGTGCAGCAGATCGGAGATGGAACGCGTGTCCACGCCGCCGCCGCCGAACAGGTTGCCGCCCACCGCGTTCGCAACGTAACTGATGAAATAGGGATCGTTGGCGAGCAGCCGCGACATGAGGTGCAGGCGCTGGAAACGGGCCTGCTGGAAATTCTGTTGCACGAGCCGGCTGTGTTCCAGGGCATCGTTGGCTGCCTTGGTGGCGATGCGGTTGCCGCGCGAATAGGTGATGGCGGCGGTCGTGGCCAGTGCCAGGATCACCAGCAGCGCCGAGACCAGCAGGATGCGCGTGGTGAATGAAAGCCGGCGCCACATGGTCAGTACCCGGAGCCCTTGCCGGCGTACGGTTTGCCATACTTGTTGAAATGCGTGGGGATGCCGCCGCGCACGATCCTGAGTTTCACCTGCACCGGCGCCGCATCCGGGATTACCAGCTTCTCGCGCCACACCGTGGCGCGCGGATGCCAGACCACGAGATTCCCGCCGCCGGCCGGCAAACCATGCAAGGTGAAGCTGCCGTCCGCATTGACGCCGGTGAAATACGGTGTGTCCAGCACCAGAATGTAGGCGAACATCTCATGGTGGACGTTGCAGTACACCCGCACCAGACCGGGGTGATCGAACGTCACGCTTTTCTCGTGCCCCGCACGGTACAGGCCCAGATCGAAACTGTTGCCGGGAGTGGTGGAAAACAGGTTGTGCAGGATGGGGTCCAGGTTGGGAAATTCCACGCTGGTACCTTCCTTGATGGCCAGCACGTGCGGCACCAGGGCCTTGTGCAGCATTTCCATGCTGGCATTGCGTGGTGGTGTGCGGCGCTTGACGGGGGCCGCGGGCCTGAAGAACACCACGGCATCCCCCAGCGTGGCGGTATCGGCGCTTCGCCCGGTCAGGGCGACCGAGCCGTGCAGGTCGGCGGCACCCGCAGACGGAGCGAGCGCAAGCGCGCTCAGCAACAGGGATATCGCACCGCCTCTGGACATGAAACCCCGTCCCCATGACCCGCCCGGCAGGGAGTTAGTGTCGCATATTTTCGTGGCGAGGAAGCGGGTCGGGGTGTATCCGGGCAGGCCCTTGGCCGCCAGCCCCGCGTTCTTATATCTCGATCAGTCCGTTCGACAGTTCATCGGGATTGTCGGTCGTGGCGGGGTAGTGCTGACCCATGGAATCGCCGCAGGCCGTAATCGCCCCGACGAAACCCTCCGTGACACGGCCTTGTCGCACGGCAGTCACGAAATCGTCCACGATGCCCTGCCAGTGCGCTTCGCCCAGCTTCTCGTGGATGCCCTTGTCGGCCACGATCTCGACGTAATGTTCCGCGAGCGACACGAAGAACAGCACGCCGGAGTGTTCCTGCGTCATGTGCACGCCCTGCTCGTAGAACTGAGCGCGCGCCAGGCGGCTCGCGCGCGAATGCTTGACGCTGCGCGGCACCAGTTTCAGGTGCAGCCCCGGCACGAACAGGAACAATAACGCCAGCACGAGGAAGCACAGCAGTTGCAGGTGATAGGTTTCGGCGAAGCCCAGTGGCGCGCCCGCCAGCATCACTATACCCGGCAGCAGCAAGGCGGCCAGTGCCGCCCACAGCAAGGGCAGAAAAATGTAATGGTCGCTGGCGCGCGCCAGCACCGCCACGAATTCGCC
>DASSRV010000127.1:0-8253 GCA_035701605.1 Gammaproteobacteria bacterium | reverse complement strand
CGTCGGGTTAAACGGTCCACCATTTCGGCGGCTCGGGAAGGCGAGTCTTTGGCAATGTACTTGTGAATTTCCTGTAACCGGGATTTGGCGCGCGCCGACCAATACACCTTCATTCAGGAAGCCCGAACTCACGACGGACTTCTTCGGTGGTTGAAACTCGACCAGCTTTTACATCGGCCAACCCTGCTTCAATATCTGCGCGCACTTCCATGGTGTACGCCATTTGTTCCCACGTCGCGTTGTCGGGCAGTTGATTGAGGAGCCTCTGTGCTTCTTGCTTGGGCGTAAGGACGACAGTGGTCATATGAAAGGTCCGAAAATGGTATATACCCCATTCTAGGCTCAGGCCCGAGTTTCTTCCACCGCCTCCCTGACAGCCCCCCAATATCAGGTCTGAATGGTGCCGGCAGAGAGAATCGAACTCCCGACCCACTGATTACAAATCAGTTGCTCTACCAACTGAGCTATGCCGGCTCTTGAACTTGCGCTGTTGCTGCCATCCCTGGCGCGGCGTTTCCGCTATTTCCAACCCCGGCCCGAACGTCCTGTTCGGGCGTTCGTCCGGATCGAAATGCCACCGGCATTTCGATTAAATCACCGGCCTCACCCAACTGAGCTATGCCGGCTCTTGAACTTGCGCTGTTGCTGCCATCCCTGGCGCGGCGTTTTTGATACGCCTGTTACCTGACCCAGGCAGGCATACGACATCCGCGCATTGTAGCAGTCCCATACGGCCGCCTTTCAGCCGGATGCACCCGCGCACGGCAGATCCGCACGGCCGATGCCGGCATCGCCTTCGGCGAGGTCCGCAAACACGGTGGCGGCCGGCAGCGCGGCGGCGGTGCCGCGGGCATCGAGCCAGTAGTTCGGGGTGTCGCGGAAACGGTCGGCAAGCAGGGGGTGGAATCCGAGCGTGCGGATTTTCTTCTGGCGCTCGACGGCGCCGCTACGCTGACTGAACACGCCGAGCGAGATGGCGTTGCGGTCGGCCTCGTCGGCGACCACGTAGATGTCTTTCACGCCGCGTTTCTGCAGCAGCTTCTCCGCGGCTTCGGCTTCCTTGCGGGAATGGAACGCGGGCAGGTACACCCAGTAGCCGAGCCGCACCTTGCCGGGCACCAGCCGCTCGTGCACTTCGGCGCCGGCGCGGCTCAGACGCTGCGTGCCCGTCTTGGCGGCATCGGCACCGGGAAACGGGCCGTAACTCGCACAGGCCAGGGCCGCCGTGGCGGCCGGCGCAGCGCGACTGGTTGCGGCGGGCGTGGGCGGCGGCGTGCTCACGGCGTTGATGCGTGCGAGACCGGCGCGTTCTTGCGGCGTCAACTCCGACAGCAGTTGCAAGGGCGCGGCGGCAGGCACCGGCGCCAGTGAATGGGCGCCCGGCATGTCCTGACTGTCGCGCAGCAGAAAGAATGCGGCGAGATTCGCAACCAGCAGGATCAGGAACAGCAACCGCATCATGTGACGGATTCCGGCGGGCAGGCGCTCATCTCGGCCAATCCTTCCAGCACCAGATGGGGAAGCAGTGTATAGCCCGGCCGCAGTTGCGACAGCAGGTGCTCGGCATCGCCGCCGGTGATGAGGCAGTGCGCGCCCTCGCCGAGTTCAGCCAGCATCTTCGTGCTCACGCGCTCGATCAGCCCGACAACTGCATTGAGTGCGCCGGAAGTCACCGCCGCGTGTGTGTCGCGCGCGAACACATTGCCGTCGTTCGTGTCCGGTGCCTCGCTGATTTCGGCGCCGGTACCGGCCAGTGCATGGCGCATAGCGCCGATGCCGGGCGCGATGACGCCGCCGAGATGCCGACCGTCCTGCGTCACTGCATCGAGCGTGATGGCGGTGCCGCAATCAATCACGCAGGCTGGCGCGCCGTGACGCCTGAACGCGCCGATGAGCGCGGCCCAGCGATCTACGCCGAGGCGCGCCGGATCGCGGTAGCCGCTGCGAATGCCGGCACTCACGGCGCCCGACACCATGTACTGCGGCACCTGCCCAAAGCGCGTCATGCAGATTTGATTCAGGGCATGATTGGCCATCGGTCCCGCGACATTGGACACGATCACGGATTCGGGTTGTGGCGCATCCTTCCACGCCTGCGTCAGCGCCGCTTCGAGCGCGTGACCGTGATGCGCCACCGCGCCGAAGCCATCAAGCTGCGTGCCGTCGAGCCAGCCCCATTTGACGCGCGAATTGCCCACGTCCACCAGCAGTTTCATGCCTGCACCCTGAGTGAGATGTCGCCGGAAACGAAGCGTCGAGTCTCGCCCCCGGTTTCCAGCAGCAGCGCGCCGTCGCGGTCCACGCCGAGCGCGGTGCCGCTGATGCGCTGGTCGTGCTGTTGCAGGACCACGGTGCGTCCCGCCACCTGATCCAGTGCGCGCCAGTCGTCGCCGAATGCCGCAAAACCCTGTGCGCCGAAACACTCCAGCGCGCGGAACAATTCATCCAGCAGGCTCGCGGCCAGTGCATTGCGGCCCGGCACAACGCCGTTCAACTGCGAAACGAGATCGGTCCAGGGCTGGTCAATGCCCGGCGCGGCCTGCGCGGGCATGCGCACATTGATGCCCACGCCGATGACGGCGCGCAAGCCGCCGGAGGGCTCGCCCTGCACGTCCACCAGGATGCCACCGAGCTTGGCCCCGCCCGCCACCAGGTCGTTCGGCCATTTCACGGCGACGTTGCGCGCGCCGCAGGCGTGCAACGCGCGGGCGGCCGCAATCGCCGCCGCCATGCCGAGCGCGGTGAAACCGGGCGGCAACTCCTCGAACTGCCAGACGCAGGACAGATAAAGGTTGGCAGCAAACGGCGACACCCAATGCCGCCCGCGCCGGCCACGGCCGGCGGTCTGCATTTCCGCGAGGCAGGCCGCGGGCGCGACGGGCGCGTGTGCGGCCAACCAGGTGCTGGTGGAATCCACCACGTGCAACACGTGCAGCGCCCCGAGACGCGCGCGATGCGCGGGCGCGAGGCCGGCGCGAATGCGTGCTGCATCCAGGAGCTCCAGCGGCGCGGCCAACCGGTAGCCCTTGCCCGGCACGCGGAACACTTCCAGTCCCAGTCCGGCGAGTGCCTTGACCTGTTTCCACACGGCGCTGCGGCTGACGCCGATCTGCCGCGCCAGATGCTCGCCGGAGTGGAACTGTCCGTCCGCCAGCACGCGGAGCACGGCGTCGCTGTGGTCGTTGTGCGTGCTCATGTTCAGCCGTGTCCGCGCCGCAGCAGCATGACGCGCGTGAAACGGTTTTCGGTGCCGGCACGCATGCGCGCGATGTTGCCGCGATGGGTATAAAGGATGAACAGGGCCGTCAACAATGCAAACCAGAATGTGCCGGTGCCGAAACCGCTCGCCGTCACGAGCAGGTACACCGGCGCAACCCACACCGCGAGCAGGGTGGCGAGGCCGACGAAACCGCTCAACACCAAGACCAGCAGCCACACCGCCAGCGCAATCACGAATGCCAAAGGTGCCAGCACCACCAGCACGCCGACATAGGTCGCCATGCCCTTGCCGCCACGAAAACTGAAGAACACCGGCCACACGTGGCCGACGATCACCGCCATGCCGCACAGCGCAGCGATCCAGCCGAGGCCGATGCCCGCCTGGGTTGCGTGCAGGAAGGGAATCGGAAACCACGGCACCACGCCCGCCGCCACCAGGCCCTTGCCCACGTCAATCAACATGACCCAGAACGCGAAGCCCTTGCCCTGGGTACGCAGCGCGTTGGTGCCGCCGGCATTGCCGCTGCCCTGGGTGCGGATGTCCACGCCGCCCCGGAGCCGGCCCACGATCAGGCCGCCCATCAGCGAGCCCAGCAGGTAGGCCACCACGATTCGGATCAGGATCGCGAGCATCGTCAGCACCGGGAAAGTCGGGAGCGCCCATTGTAACGGCCCGGCACGGCGGCTCGCGAAGCGCGGGCATTTTGACCCGCGCGGCGAAATCTGTTACTTTGTATTGAAAATGTTTGAACTCAAAGGAATTGGCACGCATGGCGACCGCCTTGGCCACAGGCCAGTTCGATGAGGCGATCCTGACTTCCCTGCGCCGCATCATGCGGGCCGTGGATCTCTACAGCCGCCAGTTGGCGAGCCGTCATCGTCTGACCGGACCGCAACTGGTCTGCCTGCGATTGCTGCACCGGAACGGCATGATGACCTCGGGTCACCTGGCGCGCGAAGCCACCCTGAGCGCCGGCACCGTGACCGGCATCCTGGACCGGCTGGAACAGCGTGGTTACGTCCGCCGCGAGCGCGCCACTGCGGACAAACGTCAGGTCACCGTGGCCCTGACCGAGCCCGGTCGTGAAGCCGTGGCGCAGGCTCCGCTGCCCCTGCAGGAACGCTTCCAGCAACGACTGGCCGCCTTGCCCGCGACCCACCAGCAGGAAATCCTGCACGTGCTCGACAAAATCGTCAGCATGATGGAAGCCGAAGAGCTGGATGCCGCGCCGCTGCTCGCGAGCGGCACGGCCACCGCCGAGTCCGAGCAGGTCGCCGCGTTCCTGGGCGATCACCCCGCTCCACCCAAGCCATGACGCCGTCCCCGCCCGCCACCGATCCCGACCCGAGTGTGTTGATGCGCGACGCCGAGGCTTGGAGTCGCGGCTGCTCGCGTTCCCCACCCTGAAATCCCGCTGCGGGGCACATTCCGCTTCACCACCGGCCCGGCCGGTTTTCCGCCATTGGCATCACTGCGATTTGAAAAACAGGACAGGCTCATGAACACCATCGTGCAGAAATACGGCGGCTCCTCGGTCGCCACGGATGCACAGCTTCGCCAGGTCGCCGCCCGCTTGCTGGCACTCTACCGCGCCGGCCACAGTGTGGTGGCGGTGGTCTCCGCCATGGGCGACACCACCAATCGGCTGCTGGATCAGGCACGCAGCCTGAACGACAACCCGCCCGGCCGCGAACTCGATCTGCTGCTGTCTTCCGGCGAGCGCATGTCCAGTGCGCTCCTGGCCATGGCGATCCGCGCCGAAGGCGTACCCGCCGTGGCGCTGACCGGCGCACAAGCCGGCATCCGCACCAGCGGCACGCACCTGAGCGCGCGCATTCTGGATGTGGATGCGACACGGGTGCGGCGCGAATTGCAGGCCGGCCGCATCGTGGTGGTGGCCGGATTCCAGGGCGTCAGCACGCGCGGCGAAATCACCACGCTGGGACGCGGCGGCTCCGACACCACTGCGGTGGCACTGGCCGCCGCGCTCGGCGCCGCGAGCTGCGACATCTGCTCCGACGTGGACGGCATCTACAGCGCCGATCCGCGCCTGGTGGACGGCGCACTGCGCCTGCCCGCGCTGCATTACGACGAAATGGCGGCGCTCGCCCGTCACGGCGCCAAGGTGCTGGACCTGCGCGCCGTGGCCTATGCCAAACAGCACGACGTGGTGATTCACGCGCGCGCCTCCTCGCACCAGAACAAGGGCACGCTGGTGCACGGTCAGCGCGGCAAACCCGCGCAGGTCATCGGCGTCGCCAGCCTCACCCGATTGTTCGGGCTGGAACTGGACGATGCCGGCGCGCCGCTCGCGGACGAGGTGCTGTCGCTGTGCGGCAGCGAGCACGTGTATGACGATGCCCGCGCCGGGAACAGGCGCAACCTGCTGATTTCCACACTCAACATGCCCGAGCACGAACACGTGTGCGGTGAACTGGAGCGGCGCTTCGCCGGTTTCGTGAGCCTCACGCGCGATATCGGCTCGGTGTCGCTGGTCGGCAATGGCGCCGGGCGGCTGTCGTCCGCGCTGCGTACACTGACGCCCGCACCGCAAGCCCAGTTCAGCAGCGCCGATACCTGCACCTGCGTGGTGCATGAGCGGCACGTACCGGACACGGTGCGCGCACTGCACCGCCGTTTCGTCGAACACCGCGCCGGCATGGCGGCCGTGGCATGAACCGCGTGCTCGCCATCAATACGGATGCCGGACTGGTGCTGCGCAATCCGTCGCGCGCAGACGGCGCCGCCATCTGGCGGTTGGTCAGCGAAACCGGCGCGCTGGAACAGAACACGGCTTACACCTATCTGCTGCTGTGTACCCATTTCGGCGACACCTGCCTCGTCGCGGAGCAGCACGGCCGGCTCGATGGTTGTGTGCTGGCCTACCAGCCGCCGCGCGAGCCGGATTGCCTGTTCGTGTGGCAGATCGGCGTCGCGCCAGGCGCGCGCGGACGCGGCTTCGCGAGTCAACTGTTGGACAGCCTGCTGTATCTGCCGGCCTGTCGTCACGTGCGTTTTGTTACCGCTACCGTCACACCCGGAAACACTGCGTCACGCGCATTGTTTGCGGGTTTCGCACGCCGTCACGGTGTGGCGCTTGTCGAACAGCCGTTTCTGGACGCGGCATGTTTTCCCGCTACGCATCCCGACGAACCCTTGCTGAAAATCGGTCCACTCCTTGCCTGAATATACGAACCGGGGTAATCAAGAATGAACTCCATCGAACGTCTCGAATCCGAAGTGCGCGGCTATTGCCGCGATTTCCCCGCCATGTTCGACCGCGCGCAGGGCGCGTGGCTGTATGACGAACAGGGCAACGCCTGGCTGGATTTCTTCGCCGGCGCGGGCGCGCTCAATTACGGCCACAATCCGGCGCCGCTCAAGCAGGCGCTGCTCGATTACCTCGCACGCGACGGCGTCGCCCACAGCCTCGACATGTTCAGCGTGGCCAAGCGCGAATTCCTGGAGCGTTTCCAGCGCGTGATCCTGGCGCCGCGCGGCCTCGAATACAAAGTGCAGTTCACCGGCCCGACCGGCACCAACGCGGTGGAAGCGGCGCTCAAGCTGGCGCGCAAGGTCACGGGACGCGAACACATCCTGAGTTTCACCAACAGCTTCCACGGCATGACGCTGGGCTCGCTCGCCGTCACCGGCAACGGCTTCAAACGACGCGGCGCGGGCGTGTCGCTGCACGATGTCACGCCCATGCCATTCGATGGTTACCTGGGCCGTGATGTGAACACGCTCGATTACCTCGAAGCCGTGCTCGACGACGAGGGCAGCGGCGTGGACAAGCCGGCGGCCGTGATCCTGGAGACGGTGCAGGCCGAAGGCGGCGTGAACGTGGCGGGATTCGAATGGCTGAAGCGGCTGGCCGCGCTGTTGAAACGTCACGGCGTGCTGCTAATCGTGGACGACATCCAGGTCGGCTGCGGCCGCACCGGCCCGTTCTTCAGCTTCGAACCGGCGGGACTCAAGCCCGACATCGTGTGCCTGTCCAAGTCGCTATCCGGTTACGGCGTACCGCTCGCGGTGGTGCTGATGAAGCCGGAGCACGACGTGTGGGCGCCGGGCGAACACAACGGCACCTTCCGCGGCCACAACCCGGCGTTCGTGACCGCCGCCGCGGCACTGCAATTCTGGGAGAACGACGCGCTGGCGCGCGACACCGCACGCAAGGCCGGGCACGTTGCATCACGCCTCAAGGATCTCCTGAACCACACCGGCATGGCTGCGGCCTGGCGCGGACGCGGCCTGATCCAGGGCCTCGCGTTCGAGGATGCGGCGCTGGCCGGCAGGATCGCCGCGGCCTGCGTCGAACGCAAGCTCATCATCGAAACCGCCGGCGTGCAGAACGATGTGCTCAAGCTCTTGCCGAGTCTGACCATCCGCGATGCGGAACTCGATCAGGGGCTCGACATCATCCAGACCTGTGTCCGCGACGTGCTGGACAGGAAAGCGCGCGCCGCCGCGTAACTCATTCTTCAAGGAGCATTCCATGATAGTCAAACACCTGAACGACGTGATCGGCACCGCCGACGCCGTGGACACCCTGACCTGGACCAGCCGTCGCCTGATCCTGCAACGCGACGGCATGGGTTATTCCGTGCACGACACCTTCATGAAACCCGGCACCGCGACGCGCATGTGCTACCGCAACCACCTCGAAACCGTGTACTGCATCGAGGGCGAGGGCGAAGTGGAAACCCAGGCGGATGGCAGGAAATACCCGATCCGGCCCGGCACCCTGTATGCGCTCGATCAGCACGACGAACACATCCTGCGCGCGGGCGCCAAGGGATTGCGCGTGGTGTGCGTGTTCAACCCGCCCGTCACCGGCCAGGAAGTGCACGACGATACCGGCGCGTACCCGCCCGCCGAAGCCGCCGCCTGACTCCCTGCCCGACACGACAAATCACGAGGTTCCCATGTCGCTTCCCGCCGAACACCTGCCCGCGCGCACCGATCGTTACCCTTCACGCCAATCCTCCGAGCCGGAATGGATCGCGCGCCACGAACCCGTGGTGTACAGC
>DASSRV010000126.1:0-5023 GCA_035701605.1 Gammaproteobacteria bacterium | reverse complement strand
ACGCCCTCGCGGTGCGCGCACGTTTCGGCGACGCACTGGATTGCATTGTGCCGGGGCAGACCGGGCCGCAACGCCGACCCACCGAAATCCGCGATCTCGCTAGCGGCAAGATCCTGCGCGCGGGTTGAGCATGGATACCCTCGACACCGCTGCGGTTGAAAGCTGGCTGCGTGATTTGCAGGATCAAATCAGTACACGTCTCGAACAGCTCGACGGCAAGGCGCGCTTCCGGCGCGATGCCTGGCAGCGCGTCGAAGGCGGCGGCGGCGAAAGCCGCGTGCTGCGTCACGGCGGCCTGTTCGAGCAGGCCGGCATCAATTTTTCCCGGGTCGCCGGTGAACGTCTGCCCGCATCCGCCACCGCACACCGTCCCGAACTCGCCGGCCGCCGCTGGCAGGCCCTGGGCGTGTCGCTGGTCCTGCATCCCCGGAATCCCCATGTCCCCACCGCGCACATGAACGTGCGATTCTTTGTCGCGCCCGGCACGGATACGGCGCCGGACATCTGGTGGTTCGGCGGCGGTTTCGATCTCACGCCGTATTACCCGTTCGAGGACGACTGTGTGCACTGGCACCGCGTGGCGCGCGAGGCTTGCGCGCCCTTCGGCGCAGACGTGTATCCGCGCTACAAGCAATGGTGCGACGAATACTTCATCCTCAAGCACCGCAACGAGACCCGCGGCATCGGTGGCCTGTTTTTCGACGATCTCAACGAGGGCGGCTTCGAATCCTGCTTCGCGTTCCTGAAGAGCGTGGGCGATCATTTCCTGCCGGCCTACACACCGATCGTCGAGCGGCGCCGCGACACGCCCTACGGCGAGCGCGAACGCCGGTTCCAGTTGTACCGACGCGGACGCTACGTGGAATTCAATCTGGTGTACGACCGTGGCACCCTGTTCGGCCTGCAATCCGGCGGCCGTACCGAATCCATCCTGATGTCGCTGCCGCCCGAGGTGCGCTGGGAATACGCCTGGCAGGCCGAACCCGGCTCGCCGGAAGCGGCACTGACCGAAAAATTTCTCAAGCCGCGCGACTGGCTGTGAACACCGCTCCCCTGTTCCATCTCGCGTTCCCGGTGCACGACCTCGAAGCCGCGCGGACGTTCTATGCGGGTTTATTGGGCTGTGCCACCGGCCGCGAATCCGCGCACTGGATTGATTTCAACTTCTTCGGTCACCAGCTCGTCGCCCACCTCGCGCCGCCGGAGACTGGCACGGCCACCAACGAGGTGGACGGCGAAGCCGTACCGGTGCGGCACTTCGGCGTGATTCTGGAATGGCGAGAATGGGAAACGCTGGCCGAACGACTCAAGGCCGCAGGCATTGAATTCGTCATCGCGCCCGGCATCCGCTTCCGGAGTCAGGTCGGCGAACAGGCCACGATGTTTCTGAAAGACCCGAGCGGCAACGCACTCGAATTCAAGGCCTTCCGCGATCCCTCGCGGATATTCGACAAAACGCCGTAACCGGCGGCTGTCAGCCGCCCTGCCCGGCAACCAGGCCGATCAGCATCAAGGCAACCACGATCAGGCCGATGACGGCGTAAAGCCGATCCCGCATGCGCAGACTGACATACACGCCGGCCAGGAGACGCACCATCGGTGTCAACAGCAACAGCACGAGGCCGGCGTCGAGGAACGCACTGGCGTGCAATCCCAGGCTGTCGCGCGCCACGCCGTGCAGGATGTGAGTGAGCGAACCGCTCGGTACCGCCGGCGCCTGCGCACCGTACGCCATGTACAACGCCAGCCCGACGATGAAACAGACGAGACAGGCGGCAACGCTGGCGCGCACGATCCAGACATTGAGCAGGCGGCGTTCGCGCTCGATGCGGCTCACAGTTTCAGCACTCCCTTGAACAGCATCTGCAACGCGATCAGCAGCAGCACGCCGCCAAACAGGCGGCGCAGGAACTTCACCGGCAGCACCTTGACCAGATGTCCGCCCACGTAGGCACCGGCCAGCACGCCCGTTACCACCGCGGCGGCCAGCACCGGCGAGACATCGCCGTTGGACAGGTAATAGCCGGCGCTGGTGGCGGCGGTGACACCGATCATGAAATTGGACGTGGCGGTGGAGACCCGGAACGGCAACCGCATGAAACGATCCAGTGCCAGCACCTTGAAGGCGCCGGAACCGATGCCGAGCAGCGCGGATAAAAGACCGGCGCCCAGCATCACGCCGAAACCCGGCAACACGCCGGTAACGTGGTATTCGATCCATTCATTGTCCTGCCGGTAGCGGCTGGCGAGCCTGAGCCGCTGTGCCAGCGGCGAATCGTCCGGCGCCACCGGTGCTTCCGTGCGCTTGGGCAGGAACGACATGATGGCGGAATAGCCCAGCACCACGCCGAACAGCACGAACAGGAAGCGCGCCGACAGATGATGCGCCAGCACCGCACCGGCGAGCGCGCCGGCCGAAGCCGCGATCTGCAACAGCAAGGCCACGCGCACGTTGTTGAGCCCGGTACCGACAAAGCGGGTGGCCGCGCCGGTGGAGGTGGCGATGACGCCGAACAGGCTGATGCCGACCGCTTCCGGCATCGGCAGGTGGAAGGCCAGCGTCAGCAGCGGCACGATGATCATGCCGCCACCGAGCCCGGTGAGCGAGCCGATCAGCCCGGCGGCGAGTCCGCCGCACAAGACCAGCGCGAGCATGGCGAGCGGCGTCACGCGACGCGGCGCCCCGATTGCGGATGCCGATGACAGGACAGGAGATGGTCGTTGACCATGCCGGTGGCCTGCATGAAGGCATAACAGATGGTGCTGCCGACGAACTTGAACCCGCGCCGTTTCAGGTCACGGCTCATGGCATCCGAAATTGCGGTGCGCGCGGGGACCTGCTTCATGCCGCGACGGCGATGCACGCGCGGCCGGCCGCCGACAAAGCTCCAGACATAGGCATCGAAGCTGCCGAATTCCTTCTGCACCGCCAGAAACGCACCGGCATTGATGATGGCCGCCTCGATCTTGAGCCGGTTGCGCACAATGCCGGGATCTTTCAGCAGCCGTGCGACATCGCGCGCACTGAAGCGTGCGAGTTTTTTCGGATTGAACCCGGCGAAGGCTCTTCGATAATTGACGCGCTTGTGCAGGATCGTGGCCCAGGACAGCCCCGCCTGCGCGCCTTCCAGGATCAGCAGTTCGAACAGCCGTCGCTCGTCGTGCAGCGGTACGCCCCATTCGCGATCGTGATAGGCGAGATACAGCGGGTCGTCCGCCCGCGCCCAGGGACAGCGTTTGGGGACGGTGCGTTTCGCGCTCATGGGCTGAGCGAAGGCGGCAGGTCGCCGGGCTGCGCCGTCCGATACCAGCGTTCAAACTCGTGTGCGCACGCATGGCCTTCAGGCGGCGCCCAGCCGGCGAAATCCTGTTCTGCCGTTGGCACATACGGCCCGTGTTTGACTTCCAGCACCACGGTCGCGGGCGCCAATGTCGCCACCGCATGCCAGGTGCCGGCGGGATTCTCGAGTCCGTAGGTGAAACCGCCCGCCGACAGCATGCTGCGCGTCAGCACGCGACCCGCGTCATCGAATGTCAGCACCAGCATCTCGCCGCTGACGATCAGCAGCAGTTCCCACTTGTCCGGATGCCGGTGCGGGCGCACGTAAGTGCCCGGCTCCATCGCCATGCACATGCGCTGGATGACCTCGTCGTGCGAAGCATGCAGGTTGTGGTGCGTGCGCAACCGTGGCGAGACGGCCGCGGTTTCGTGCAGGCGCGCAATCAGATCCCGGTCTATGCGTTTCATGTTGCCCGGACAACAGGAAGGAGTACGGCATTATAAATGCCGCGGCCCGCATGCGCGGGCCGGGCTTCACGAAGCGTTCTACGGCGGGCTCAAATCTTCCACTGCACCCGGTGGGCGAGTTCCACGGCCAGAGGCTGCATGGGCGACGCGTTGTCGGCCAGGATGGCGATGCTGCCGCTGCCGGCCGGCTCGATCATGCCGCGATAGCCGTCCTCATCGAAATGCTCGGGCTTGCTGACGTGAATGTGCGGCAGCAGCAGCACCGTGACCGGGCCGTCCTTGCCGCGCACCACCAGATGCGCCACCAGCCGGCCGCGGAAGGGACACACGCGCGCATAGGTCACGTCCTGCATCCCGCCGTTTACCTGCACGCCGACCTTGTCGAGCACACCCTTGACCGCGCTGACCTCGGTCAGGAGCGGCCTGCCGGGCGCGATGGCCTCGGCTTCCGCGGGATTGCGCACATGCTCGACCACGGCGGCGGCCAGCGACAATTCACCGGGCGCCGTGTACCAGTGCAGGCCCAGGCCAACGCCGACCGCCAGCACCAGGCTCGCGGCCAGCGCCAGCCAGGTGACGGGTCGCGCGCGCCGGCCGTGTTTCAACGAGGCATCCAGCACGATGCGCGCTTCCAGCCCTTCCGGCACCGGCACTGCGAATGCGCGTTCCAGGCGCGCCTCCAGCGCCAGCAACTCGCGCAGGAACGCGGCACAACCCGTGCACTCCCGGCAATGCGCCAGAATCGCCGGCGCCTGGCTGCCGGGTTCCGCACCCAGTACACGACGCACTTCCAGGCAGTGGCTCGGGGTGCTCATGCGGTCCGTTCTCCAAATGCGGCATGCGTGCCGCCCAGCAACTCGCGCAACTGGCTGCGGGCGCGGAACAGCCGGGTCAGCACCGCGCCCTGGGTCAGTTGCAGCAATTCGGCGATTTCCGTGGTGCTGCACCCCATCATCACCTGCAACATGATGGGCTCGCGGTATTCGGGGTCGAGCTTGCCGATGGCGCGGCGCACGTCAACGACATCGGTATCGTCGGCGCCGACCCGCGCGGCTTCGTCCGCGAGCGGCAGGTCCGCGATGTCCACGGTCTGCTTGCGGCGCGACAGCTCGCGCGCGAATTCGCGACGCAGGATGGTGAGCAGCCATTGGCGCGCGGCGCCCTCGTCGCGCAGGGAATCCAGCGAACGCCAGGCGCGCAGCAGGGTTTCCTGCACCAGGTCCTCGGCCAGCGCCCGGTCCCGGCACAACCACCAGGCGTAGCGGAACAGGCCCG
>DASSRV010000125.1:0-5348 GCA_035701605.1 Gammaproteobacteria bacterium | reverse complement strand
TGTGGGGGCGTACGCCGTTCAACAGCTATCTGCTTATTGCGCGGCGAAGTAGCTCTTGAAGCCGTCAACGATCTGCGGCACGGCGTCCGACGCAATGTCGAGGTGCGTGACCAGCCGCATGGCGGGATTTGGCAGCACCAGGATGTCGCGCTGCCTGAGATGCGCGACAAGCGGCGCCACGTGCTCGGCGGGCACCTGCATGAAGAGCATGTTGGTCTGCACCGTCGCGGGATCGAGCGCGATCCGACCGATACCGGCCAGCGCCTCCGCAAGTTGGCGGGCGTGCGCGTGATCGTCCGCGAGCCGTTGCACGTTGTATTCCAGTGCGTACAGACCGGCAGCCGCCAGCACGCCGGCCTGACGCATGCCGCCGCCGAGCAGTTTGCGCGCACGATGCGCGCGCGCAATCAATGCCCGACTGCCGACCAGCACCGAGCCCACCGGCGCCCCCAATCCTTTTGAAAGGCAGATGGACACACTGTCGAAATGCCGCGTGATCTCGCGCACCGGCACACCGAGCTTGACCGCTGCATTGAACACGCGCGCACCGTCCAGATGGATGGCCAGGCCGTGCTTGCGCGCCAACGCGCCGGCCTCGGCGAGATAGGCGAGCGGCAGCACGCGGCCGTTCTGGGTGTTTTCCAGCACCAGCAACCGGGTGCGTGCGAAATGCGCGTCGTCCGGTTTGATGGCGGCGGCCACCTTGTCCAGCGCCAGCGTACCGTCTGCCTCGTAGGCGAGCGGGCACGGCCACAGGCTGCCCAGCACCGCGGCGCCTCCGGCCTCGTACTTGAAGCTGTGACCCAGCATGCCGATGATGAATTCCTCGCCGCGCTCACAGTGCGCCATGAGTGCGGCGAGATTGGATTGCGTACCGCTTGGAAAAAACAGACCGGCCTCGTGGCCGGTCTGCTGTGCGAGCACCTGCTGCAGGCGAACGACGGTGGGGTCGTCACCGAACACGTCGTCACCGACCTCGGCCGCGGCCATCGCGGCGCGCATCGCCGCGCCCGGCCGCGTCACCGTGTCACTGCGCAGGTCAATCATGCGGGTTCAGCCCTTGCCGTTCTTGTCGCCGGTTTTGTTGTCGGGTTTGGCCTGGCTTTGCTGCTGTTGCGCCCAATCCTTGTTCATGGCGTCAATCATGCTGGTGGTCACGTCGTATTTGTCGGTCACGTAAACCGCACCCGCGGCACTGTGGCTCAACAGGATGTCATAGTGATTGCTCTTGGCAAAACTGTTCAACACCTGTTCGAGTTCCTGCTCGATGGGTTGCAGCAGTTCCTGCTTGCGCTCCTCGAGGTCCTGCTGATTAGCCGCCACGAATTGCTGATAGTCCGATGCTGCGCTCTGGAAATTCTTCTGCAGCTTGGCGTATTCGTCCGACTTGCTGTCGGCCTTGGCGAGCTGCTGTTTCAGTACCTGTAGTTTCTGGCGGCGGTCCTGCACGCTGGCCTTGAGCTTGTTGGCCAGTTGCGTGAGCTGTTCCTGCGCAGCCTGTCCGCGATGCGACTTGCCGATCACGGCCTGCAGATTGACCACGCCGATGCGCGGCACCTCCGCGGCCTGCGCCACGTTTGCGAAACACAGTCCCGCCACCAGTGTCCCGGCGGCAATCAGTCCATAACGCATTGGAATCACTCCGGATGAATAGGGTAAACGGCGGAACCGTTCCCGCCGGGGCGGCTAGCATAGCGCAGCGGCGGCGGCACGGACACCCGCGCCGTCGCCACACTGCTCAGGCGGTTTTCAGGTTCACGAACAGGTTAATCGTGAAGAACAGGATGCCCACCACCGCGATGGTCGCGCCCACCGCCACCACCGGCTCGGCGGAAGCCGCCCCGCCCTGCAGGAAAAAGAGGCCGATTACAAAGATCGGCAGGCCGATATTGTGCAGCCAGAAGTGCGCCAGCCCCAGCCAGTGGCCGCCGGCACGCGGAAACAGGTGATAGATGACCCCGGCCAGACCCAGCGTGGCCCAGCCCAGCAAATTGAGATGGGCATGCACCGGCACGTACTCAAAATGGTGCGCGATGCCGATAATCAGGCCGAACACCACACCCACCAGCAGGTAGGCCACCGCCAGCCTGATCCAGACGCGCGCCATGCGCGCACCCCGTTGTTCGAGTGTGATTGCCATGTCAACTCCTTGTTTTGGAACAGGATTTTCTGCATAGCGTCCGGCAGCCCCACTGCACTGTATCACAGTCGCTGAACCCTGCGAGACCGGCAGTGTCATACTGGAACCTTTCCCGCCTTCAGCACACAAGGAATCCACCATGTTCCGGAATCCCCTGCTCCGCGGCCTGTCGCTGCTGTCCACCCTGATCCTGTTCTGGTGCGCCACCGCCTCGGCCGCGACCGGTGACACCCTGATGCGCTATCCCACCCTGCACGGCGACAGCGTGGTGTTCGAGGCGCACGGCAATCTCTGGCAGGTGAGCCGCACCGGCGGCACCGCGCGCCGGCTCACCACCGACCCCGGCTTCGACATCATGCCGCGCTTCTCGCCGGACGGAAAATGGATCGCCTTCACCGGCCAGTATCAGGGCAACACCGACGTGTACGTGATGCCCGCGGGCGGCGGCGCAGCGCGTCGCCTGACGTTCCATTCCGACGTGGTGGACGGGGCGCCGCTGCGCTGGGGGCCGGACAACATGGTGGTGGCGTGGACACCCGACAGCCGCAACATCGTGTTCCTGTCGCGTCGTACCACGTTCAATTCCTGGTTCGGTCAGTTGTTCCAGGTGCCGGTGACCGGCGGTCTCGCAACGCAACTGGCGCTGCCCAAGGGCGGCATGCTGACGTACAGCCCAGACGGCAATTCGATTGCCTACAACCGCATCTTCCGCAATTTCCGCACCTGGAAGCGCTATGCCGGCGGCTTGCAGCAGGACGTGTGGCTGTACAACTTCAAGACCGCCAAATCCACCCGCATCACCGATTACGCGGGCCTGGACCAGGACCCGATGTGGTACGGCCACACGCTGTATTTCCTGTCCGACCGCAGCGCCGACAAACGCGTGAACCTGTGGGCCTATGACCTGAACAGCAAGCAGTACCGCCAGGTCACGCATTTCAGGGATTACGACATTGACTGGCCGAGCCTCGGCAACAACGGCATCGTGTTCCAGGACGGCGGCGCGCTGTACGTGCTGGACCTGCCGTCCGAGACCCTGCACAAGCTCGACGTCAGCGTGCCGGACGACGGCACCCGCACCGGCGTGCGCTACGTGGACGCCAGCAAGTTCATCCAGTCGCAGGACACGGCCGGCAACATCAACTACGACCTCTCGCCGAACGGCAAACGCGCGCTGTTGCAGGCGCGCGGCGACATCTTCACGTTGCCGGCCGAGCACGGCAACACCCGCGATCTGACCGAGACCTCGAACGCGGAAGAGGAATACCCGAGCTGGTCGCCGGACGGCAAATGGATTGCCTACACCACGGACGTGAACGGCGAGGTGCAGATCGCGGTGCGTCCTTCCGAAGGCGGTGCCGAGCGCATCCTCACGCATTTCGATTCCGGCTACTTCTACAAACCGCTGTGGTCGCCGGACAGCCGCAAGCTGACGTTCTCCGACAACGAACACCGCCTGTGGTGGCTGGACGTGGACGGCGGCAAGCCGGTACGCATCGCGCAGGACAAGTTTGGCGAGATCCACGACTATGCCTGGTCGCCGGACAGCCGCTGGCTGACCTACAGCCTCAACACCGACAACCAGATGCGCGGCATCTGGCTTTACAACCTGGCGGACAACAAGGCCACGGCGCTGAGTTCGCCGATGGACGCGGATTTCAATCCGGTGTTCGATCCGGACGGCAAGTACCTGTACTTCATTTCCGCGCGGCATGAAAACCCGACCTTCAGTCAGAGCGAATTCAACATCGCCACGCTGAAGATGACCGGCATCTACGCCGCGACCCTGACCCGCGGCGAGGCTTCGCCGTTCGCGCCGCGTTCCGACGAGGGCACGACGGAGAAAACCGATGATGCCGGGAAGAAAGACCAGAAACCGTCCAAGTCCGTCAAGCCGATCCGCATTGATCTCGATGGCCTGATGCAGCGCGCCGTGCCCGTCCCGGTGCCTTCCGACAACTACTACGCGCTGACCCCGACCCCCGGCCAGCTCTATTACATGACCACGCCGAACTTCACCATCTCGGGACCGCTTTCGGGTGAAACCAGCGTGCTGCACGTCTTCGACATGAAAACCCGCAAGGACAAGACCCTGAATTCCGGTCTGAACGGGTACGTGTTGTCGGCGGACGGCAAGACCGCGCTGCTCAACACGGGCAACGGCGGCTTCGCGCTGCTGGCGCTGGACGGTGGCGACGCCAAACCCAAGCCGCTCAGCACCGGGGACATGCGCATCCGCGTCAACCCGGTGCAGGAATGGAACGAGATGTACGCCATGGCTTGGCGTCTGGAGCGGGACTTCTTCGTCAACGAGAAAATGAACGGCGTGGACTGGAACGCGGTGCGCGCGAAATACAGCAAACTGCTGCCGCTCATGGGCTCCCGCGAGGACCTCAATTACCTGATCGGCGAAACCATCGGCGAGTTGTCCAATTCGCACACCTACGTGGGCGGCGGCGACATGAATAATCCCGTCACGCCGGTGTACACCGGACTGCTGGGCGTGGATTTCGGACTCGATGCGGGCTCCGGCCGCTACTACTTCAAGAAGATCTATCCGGGCGACAACACTCGGCGCGACTTCATCTCGCCGCTCACCGAGCCCGGCATTGACGTGAAACAGGGCGATTACCTGCTGGCGGTGAACGGTCACCCGCTCAAGGCGCCCGCCAGCCCGTACAGCCTGTTCGTGGACACGCGTGGCCACACCGTGACCCTGACCGTAGCCGACAACGCGAGCGGCAAGAACCGGCACGACGTGACCGTGAAAACCATCAAGGATGAATTGAGTCTGCGGCAGCACGACTGGATCGCGCACAACCGTGCCGAAGTGGACAAAAAGTCGGGCGGCAAAATCGGCTACATCTACCTGTCCGACATGGGCGCGGAAGGCATGGACCAGTTCATCCGCCAGTTCTACCCGCAACTCACCAAACAGGGCCTGATCATGGACGACCGCTGGAACGGCGGCGGCTTCATAGACCAGATCGTGCTGGAGCGGCTGCGGCGCGTGCTGATCGGCATGAACAGCAACCGCGAACGCGTCGCGTCACCGATTCCGCAACAGGTCAGCAACAGCTACAAGGTGACGCTCATCAACCACTACTCGGCGTCCGATGGCGACATCTTCCCGTACTTCTTCCGCAAGTACGGACTGGGTCCGCTGATCGGTACCCGCACCTGGGGTGGCGTGCGCGGCATCCGCGGC
>DASSRV010000124.1:0-3877 GCA_035701605.1 Gammaproteobacteria bacterium | reverse complement strand
TACGGCATGCCACCCACGGCAGGCGAGGGTATCGGCATTGATCGGTTGGCGATGCTGTTTACCGATTCACCGTCCATCCGCGATGTCATTCTGTTTCCGCTGATGCGGCCAGAATGATTTTCGCACCCCGTTTTCCCCGGTGAACGAGTCACGCTATGCCCACGCGCGCCTGGGCCAGGCAACCGCATTGCTGGAACAGGTGCTTTCGCAACCGCAGTTTCCCGCGGATGCGATCATGGAGCGTTTTTTTCGCGCCAACCACAAGATGGGTTCGAAGGACCGGGGCTTTGCGGCCGAAACCGTGTATGGCTGTCTGCGACACCGCCGTGAGCTGGCGGCGCTCGCGGTACCGATTGCGGGGGATGCCGCCGATTCGGAGGTCTGGCTTGCGGCAACCTGGCTCTTGAAACACGCCGGCTGGAGTGCGCGTGTGCTGGCACAGGCTGGTTTCGAAGGCGATGCCGTGGCGCTGGTGGAGCGGGTGCGCGCGCTCGATATGTTCGAGTTTCCGTTCGCGGTGCGCGCCAACCTGCCGGACTGGCTGGCCGACAGACTGGTGGCGCAGTTCGGCGAGTCGGAGACACTGGAGCTGGCAGAGGCGCTGAACCAGCCTGCACCGGTGGACATCCGCGTCAACACCCTCAAGACCGACCGCGACAGCCTGCGACAGACACTGGCGCAAGCCGAATATGAAACGGCACCGACGCCGTATTCGCCGATCGGCCTGCGGCGCGACAAACGCGGCCCCCTGTTCAATACCCCGGCATTCCGCGACGGCCTGTTTGAATTGCAGGACGAGGGCAGCCAGTTGATCGGCCTGCTGCTGGATGCGCAACCGAAACAGAAAGTGGTGGATTTCTGTGCCGGCGCCGGCGGCAAAACCCTGCAACTCGCTGCCATGATGCGGAATTCCGGCGTGCTGTACGCCTGCGACGTGTCGGAAGCGCGTCTGAACCGTCTGAAGCCGCGACTGCGGCGTGCCGGCGTGGACACCGTGCAGCGCCGCGTCCTGCACGACGAACACGATACCCGCCTGAAGAACTGGTGGGGGGAAATGGATGCGGTGCTGGTGGATGCGCCGTGTTCCGGCACCGGCACACTGCGTCGCAATCCGGACATCAAGTGGAAGAGCTGCGACCTTGCCGCATTGTGTGCGTTGCAAGCCAGCATCCTGAGCGCGGCCTCGCAACTGGTGCGGCCGGGCGGCCGGCTGGTGTACGCCACGTGCAGTCTGCTCGATGCGGAGAACCGGGAAACGGTCGTGCAGTTCCTGTCGCAGCATCCGGATTTCACGCTGACGCATCCGGAGTCGCTGCTGGCGGCGCGGAGTATTTCATTGCCGGGTGCCGTCACATCGGAGGGCGCGCTGCAACTGCTGCCGCACCGTCACGGCACGGACGGGTTCTTTGCGGCCGTGCTGATGCGCGCAGGGGGCTGACGGTTACTGATCCGGAGTACGGTAGATCTGTTCCAGTGTAACGACGACCGGTGCATCGCCGCCGATCCTGAATGACGTGCCATCAAGCTGTTCTTCCTGCATCACCGCAAGTGCCGCCTGTGTGCCATCCGTTTCCGGGCGCGCGTCCAGCAGCACGCCGGCATTCTGGCCCGCTGACTGGATAACGGTGCCCGGCACGAAGCGCGCACTGCCTTGCAATGACATGCGTGCCAGGTGACGCTTCACCCGACCACGGTAGTGCGCACGCGCGATGATCTCCTGTCCGGTGTAGCAGCCTTTCTTGAAATCAATGCCACCCAGCGCATCGAGCGCCAGCATCTGTGCGACGAACTGGTCGGAAGTCTCCGGGTAAATTACCGGCTCACCGGCCCTTATGCCCGTGAGTGCCCAGTCGTCGGCCTGTCCCCAGTGCACGTGGCCATCCAGCGCCGCCGCCAGCTCAATCAGGCGCGTGGCGCTGCCGTGGCAGACGTAACGCGGCGGTTCGCCATGCAGTCGCATGAGCGTGATGCCGTCCTGCGTTGCAGTCGCCCAGCGGTCCTGCGGCACCGACAGGCCGAGTCTCGCCAGTTGTGCCGGTGCGCTGGTCCCGGCCAGACCGATGCGCACGAGCGTGTCACTGGCATCCGCAAGCGTGACCTTGGCGCGCAACACGTAGCGGCCAAGCCCCTGCATGACCGTGATCAGGAGGCCGTGCGGCAGGGCAAGATGGACAGCGTCGTCGTGCAGGAACACGTGCAGCAGCGTCAGCACGCGCCCCCTGGGACTGTTCCAGGAACTGAATTGGCCCTGTTCGGCGCGCAGCGTGTTCAGATTGGTGCTGAGCTGGCCCTGCAGAAACGTGCGCGCATCCGCGCCGTCCACACGCAACAGCCCGAGTGGCGAAAGATCAGCCGCAAGCGTCTCGGCCGCGGGGGCGGTTGGGCGACTGGCGAGGAATTGTTGCCACGGGGACAGCATGGGCGAGCAGGCGGATGTGGGACAGTTCCGTATGATAAAGCTGCGTGCCGTGGCTGTCAGCCTTCTGCGCCCCGAGGGCATTGGGTGTAAAATGCCGCATCCGTTCCGATAGCATCCGCATGTCCGAACCAATAACTCAAACCCGGCCTGAAGCGGTTCCGCCCTCACGCGAGACGGATGCCGAATCCGCGCCACAGCCTCTGCCACGCGAAATCGGCGGACCCAAAGGGCCGGAGCCGACCCGCTATGGGGACTGGGAAAAGGGCGGGCGCTGCATAGACTTCTAGCGACACGCGACATCGCGCACGCAAGCCGTGCGGGATGTGTCGTGCTGCAACACGTATCGAGTGAGGCAAACATGGCGACAGACAACCGGCCGATTTCACCCCATCTCGGGATCTACCGCTGGCAGATCACCATGACCATGTCCATCCTGCACCGCATCAGCGGTGTGGCGCTTGCCTTGGGTACGCTGGCGCTGGTGTACTGGTTTATCGCGGTGGCGGCCGGTCCCACGGCGTATGCCACCGCGCACTGGCTGTTCGGTACCTGGATCGGCCAGATCCTGATGTGGGGCTGGACGCTGAGTCTGTTCTATCACCTGTGCAATGGCATCCGGCACCTGTTCTGGGATGCCGGCAAGGGTTTCACGATCCCGCAGATGTATGCCTCCGGCTACACCGTGTGGGTGGTGGCGCTGGTGTTGACGGCGACCACACTGGTACTGGCCTATGTCAGAGGAGGTGCGGCATGAGCGACCTGCGCAATCCGCTGGCGCGTGCACGCGGCCTGGGTTCCGCCAAGGAAGGCACGGTGCATTGGGTCGCGCAGCGCGTTTCGGCCCTGGCGCTGATTCCGCTCACGCTGTGGTTCGTGTACAGCATGCTGATCGTGATGCACGGCAGCTATGAACAGGCGTATCTCTGGATGCACGCGCCATTGGTGGCGGTACTGTTGGTCATCCTGATCGGCACGGTGTTCTACCACGCTTACCTCGGTCTCCAGGTCGTGATCGAGGATTACGTGCATGGCGGCTGGTCGAAACACGGTGCGCTGCTCATCATCAAGTTCCTGTGTGTCCTGCTTGCGCTGAGCGGCATCTTTGCCGTGCTGCGCATCGCGTTTGGAGGCTGAACACGATGGCGAATGCCTACAAGCTGATAGATCACGTTTACGATGTGGTGGTGGTGGGCGCCGGCGGCGCCGGCCTGCGCGCCACGCTGGGTCTGGCCGAAGCGGGTCTGTCCACCGCCAACATCACCAAGGTGTTTCCCACCCGCAGCCACACGGTTGCCGCGCAGGGCGGCATCAGCGCCTCGCTCGGCAACATGGGCGAGGACGACTGGCGCTGGCACATGTACGACACCGTCAAGGGCTCCGACTGGCTCGGCGACCAGGACGCCATCGAGTACATGTGCAAGGAAGCGCCCCAGGCGGTCATCGAACTGGAACATTACG
>DASSRV010000123.1:0-5109 GCA_035701605.1 Gammaproteobacteria bacterium | reverse complement strand
ATTGCGGGTGTAGTCGCAATCCGGATACCCGGTGCAACCGATGAAACGGCCGCGCCGGCCGAGCCGGATCGAGAGCGGCTTGCCGCACTTGGGGCAGGCCTCGTCCATCTTCTCCGTGGTCACGTCCTTGCGCGATACGTGTTCTTCCTTGTGATCCACCAGTTTCTTGAACGGGTTCCAGAACTCGTGCATCACCGGCACCCATTCCTTTTCGCCGCGCGACACCGCGTCGAGCTCGTCCTCCATCTTCGCGGTGAAATCGTAATCCACGTACTGCGTGAAGTGCTCGGTGAGGAACTTGCTGACCACGCGGCCCACGTCGGTGGGCTTGAAGCGCTTGCGGTCCATTTCCACGTACTCGCGCTGTTGCAGCGTGGAAATGATGCTGGCGTAGGTCGAGGGTCGGCCGATGCCGAATTCCTCCAGCGCCTTCACCAGGCTGGCCTCGCTGAAGCGCGGCGGGGGTTCGGTGAAATGCTGCTCGCTCTTGATGTCCTTGAGCGTCACGCTCTGACCGTGTTTCAGTGCCGGCAGCCGGTGTTCCTCGTCCTCGTCAGTCGCGGCGTTGTCGTCGCGGCCTTCCTGGTACACCGCCATGAAGCCCGGCACCACCATCACCGAGCCGGTGGCGCGGAACACGCCCACTTCACCGGCGGCGAGGTCGGCGCTCACGGTGTCGAACACCGCCTGCTCCATCTGGCTGGCCACGGTGCGTTTCCAGATCAGCTCGTAGAGTTTGCGCTGCTCGTCGGTAAGCTTGCCGTGGATTTCCTCCGGCGCACGCGCCGCCGAAGTCGGGCGTACCGCTTCGTGTGCTTCCTGCGCGTTCTTGGATTTGGTCTTGTACACGCGCGGCTCGTCCGGCAGGTGATCCTTGCCGAAGCGCTGCACGATGACGTCGCGGATTTCGGTCACCGCTTCGGCCGCGAGCGTGACCGAGTCGGTGCGCATGTAGGTGATGAGGCCGACCGGGCCTTCGCCGGTCAGGTCAATGCCTTCATAAAGCTGCTGCGCGATGCGCATGGTGCGCTGTGCGCCGTAACCGAGCTTGCGCGAGGCTTCCTGTTGCAGCGTCGAGGTGGTAAACGGCGCGGCCGGATTGCGCTTGCGCTGTTTTTTCTCGACGTGGGTGACCTTGAGCACGCCGTTGGCCGCGGCGCGCAGGGCCGCTTCCGCGGCGTGCGCGGATTTGCCGTCACGGAACGAGAACTGCTCGATCTTGTCACCGCGGTATTCGAACAGGCGCGCGGCAAAGCCCTGGCCGTCCTTTTCCGCCTCGGCGGCCAGCGTCCAGTATTCCTCGCTCTTGAACTTCTCGATCTCGTCCTCGCGTTCGCAGATGAGCCGCAGCGCCGGACTCTGCACCCGGCCCGCCGACAGGCCGCGGCGGATCTTCTTCCACAACAGCGGCGACAGGTTGAAACCGACCAGGTAATCCAGGGCGCGACGCGCCTGCTGCGCGCTCACCAGTTCCTGCGACAGCGCGCGCGGATGCTCGACCGCGTCGTTGATGGCGCGCTTGGTGATCTCGTGGAACACCACGCGGTGCACGTCCTTGTCCTTGAGCTTGCCGCGCTCTTTCAGGATCTCGTACAGGTGCCAGGAAATGGCCTCGCCCTCGCGGTCCGGGTCGGTGGCGAGATACAGCGCATCGGCTTGCTTGAGCGCCTTGACGATGGCATCCACGTGCTTTTCATTGCGCTCGATGAGCGCGTATTTCATGGTGAAACCGTTGTCGGTGTCCACCGCGCCTTCCTTCGGGACGAGGTCGCGGACGTGGCCGTAGGACGCCAGCACCTCGAAGCCCTTGCCGAGGTACTTCTTGATGGTCTTGGCTTTCGCGGGGGATTCGACGATGACGAGATTTGTACTCATATATATAAGGAATACTACAAACGGAGTGTCGGCCGCAAGCGTTCGATGCTCCGGGCCGACAAAAATCCGCCCGGCGGGGCCGGGCGGAGCGGTTCGGAATGCGGCGCGAACTCAGTGCATCGCGCCGATGGAATTGTCGAACACCAGGTCTTCCATGCGCGCGTACGCGTCTTCCTGACCGGGCCGGTTGAACAGCACCATGAGGATGATCCACTTGACCTGTTCCAGATCAATGCTGTCGTTGTCGAGCGCCATGATGCGGTCCACCACCACTTCGCGCTGCGCCGGTTCCAGAATGCCGATGTTCTCGAGATACTGGATGAAGCCGCGGCATTCGGTGTTGAGTCGCTCACTTTCCGCTTCCGCGTAGATGCGGAAGCCGTCGTGACGGTTGAGTTCCGGATCGCTGACCGGCGGCGCGCTGTCGGCCAGATTCTCCAGCCAATCAAAGGCCCGGTTGATTTCGGCGTTGGGAAAACCCGCCTGTTCCAGTTCCACGGTCAGTGATTCACGGTCGGTATCAGTTTCGGTTTCGTCGTCGTCCAGGTAGTTTTCGAACAAGTACATCAGCACGTCCAGCACGTTTTCTTTCATCATGATGTCGGCCTCTTGTTCACCCGGGAATAATGTCCGCCCGGCGCGGCTTCCACCTGCCCCTGAAGCTCGAGCATCAGCAGCATGGAGGAAACGGCATCGGGCGTCAATCCAGTGCGCTCGACGAGAGAGTCCACCGATGTGGGAGCGAACGCCATCGAATTCAAGAGCAGGCGGTAATCCGGATCCTCGGGCAGTTCCGCGGAATCGGCGGCCGGTGCAGTGGTGGCAGGGGCATCCGGCAGCGACAGATTCAGGAGCGGCGCGAGTTCTTCGAGGATGTCGCCGGCGGATTCCACCAGCTTGGCGCCCTGACGGATGAGCTGGTGACAGCCGCGCGCCAGCGGATTGTGGATCGAGCCCGGGATGGCGAACACTTCACGGCCCTGCTCGGCGGCGAGGCGCGCCGTGATGAGCGAGCCGCTGGCCACCGCGGCCTCGACCACCAGCGTGCCGAGACTGAGCCCGCTGATGAGCCGGTTGCGACGCGGGAAATGATTCGGCAACGGCGGCGTGCCCGGGGGAAATTCGGTGACGATGAGACCCCTGGCGGCGATTTCTTCCGCGAGTTCGCGGTGCCGCGGCGGGTAGGGTTTGTCGAGCCCGGCGCCCCACACCGCGAGTGTGGCGCCGCCGGCCTTGAGTGCGCCGCGATGACTGGCGCCGTCTATGCCGAGCGCCATGCCGCTGGTGATGCTGAGGCCGCAACGCGCGAGATAGGCCGCGAAGTCTTCCGCGTTGCGCCGGCCTTCGCCGCTGGGATTGCGGCTGCCGACCAGGGCAAGCTGCGGGCTGCCGAGCAGGTGCGCGTCGCCGCGCAGGAACAGCAGGGCGGGTGCATCGGGAATCTCCCGCAGCAGCGCCGGATATTCCGGTGCGGTGCAAGGCAGGACCTGTGCGCCGGTCTGTTCCAGCCAGCGCTGATCCTGCTCCACACGGGCCCAGTCAGGGTGTTGCAGGGCATCGCGGCTGCGGGCGGCAAGCCCTCCCAGGCCACGGTTCGCGCCCGCCTCGAACAGGGCGGCGGGGGTGCCGCAGCGGCTCAGCAGATCGGTGAGGGAGGCGGCCCCCAGACCCGGGGTGCGGGCCAATGCCAGCCAGTAACGAACGTCCTGTGCGTTGATGATCCCGGTCCTCGTCAGGCGTCCCGTGTCAGGGATTCTTGACCACATCCTCGACATGAATTTCGCGCGTGGCGCGCATGATGAGCGCGTAACTCACGTGCGGGAAGGTGCGGAATACCATGAGCTTGCCGGAGGATTCGTCCGGCAGTTTCACCGAGCCATTGAACCAGCCCGAGGCATAGGGATCGTCCACCTCCACGCCGCGCCGGAAAATGCTGAGCACCGTGCCGGGGTCGAGACCGTCCGCGCTGCCGCGATTCAGCACCACCACCTGGTACTGGCCGATCTGCTGCACGCCGCCCAGCACCGCCATGATCTGGCCGTTCACCGCCTTGGCGGGCGGGTGCGGCAGGAAGTTGGGGTTCAGGGCTTCCTCGATGGCGGGCAGGAACCGGTCGCCGGCCAGGGCTTCCTGGGTGGTGTCGGTCAGCCGCATTTTCTGTGGATCGCCCCAGCGTTCAACGGTGCCGCTGCCGATGTAGGTGGCCTGATAGCCGAGCTCGTCGCCGGTTTCGGGATCCACGTAGGGGTCGCCGAGCCGATACAGATCGTAATGAGTGCCCTGGGCCGGCTTCAGGCCGCGTGCATAGATCTCGCCGCCCGCACCGGAGGCGGGCCGGCCGTCAATCGAGCGCAGCAGGTAACCGGCCTCTTCGAGCTCATCCGGATCCACCACGCGGGTTCGGGACAGGAAGGCCTGGATGGCGGTCAGCGGTACGGCCGGAATGGCCTGATTCAGCGACGAGTAGTGGACCTTGGGTTCGAGTTTCTCGATCGGCAGCGTGGAAGGCGGCGGTGTCGCCGCGCTCACGGTCTTGCCGTTGCGCTCCACGGTAATGACCGGTTTGCCGTTCACGTAACCGAGCAGCAGCACGTCGCCGGGATAGATCAGGTGCGGGTTCTTGATGTCGGGATTTGCGTACCAGATGTCCGGCCAGCGCCAGGGATCGGCAAGGTACATCGAGGCGATGCCCCAGAGCGTGTCGCCCTTCTTGACCACATAGCGCTTGGGTGCCTGAGGCTGCACCACCGGCGCGGGGGCCGGGGTGACCACCGGCGCAGGCGGCGGGGCGGGGGCTGCGACCGGCTTCGGCTTCGGGGTGCTGGCGCAGGCCGCCAGCAGGGCAGCCAGGCTCAGGGCGGCGAGAGTACGGGTCGCGCTATAATGGTTCATCGAGCAGTCTCCACGGACTCGCCGGACATTCCCCGCCGCTTGAGGCCCCCTCGGGTCACAGGGCTGCCGGGCAAGTTATTAGTAGCATCATAACTTTAGCAGCATTTTGTGCAAAAGTGCATGAAGAAGGGGCGCCGCCCCGTCCCGGACAAATCATGGCCATACTGAGCATCCTGCATTTCCCCGACCCCCGCCTGCGCATCAAGGCGCGGCCGCTCGCAGCCGTGACGGAGGCCACCCGGCGGCTCATGGCGGACATGCTGGAAACCATGTACCAGGCCGAGGGCATCGGCCTGGCGGCGACCCAGGTGGGCGTGGATCAGCGCGTCATCGTGGTGGACG
>DASSRV010000122.1:0-4194 GCA_035701605.1 Gammaproteobacteria bacterium | reverse complement strand
ATCCGGCGCGCCGATGGCCTGGTCGCCTACCAGTTGGCCGTGGTGGTGGACGATGCCTTCCAGGGCATTACCCACGTGGTGCGCGGCGCGGACCTGCTGCTTTCGACGCCGCGCCAATTGCACCTCCAGCACGCGCTCGGCCTCGCGACACCAATATATATTCACTTGCCGGTAGCCCTGAATCGCGAGGGCCAGAAACTGGCCAAGCAGACCGGCGCGACACCGCTCGCTACCCGCGAACCCGGGGCCGTGTTGTTCGAGGCGCTGTGCTTTTTGTCCCAATCCCCGCCCGACAACGTGCGGCACGCGCCCCCGGAAGAACTGCTTGGCTGGGCGATTGCGCATTGGCAACCGGCGAGTCTGGGCGGCATCCTGTCGCGGGTATACGGTTAGAACTTATCTCAAACTCCCGTTCGCCCCCGGATCAAGTCCGGGGCAGGCTCTGAGCGTAGCGCCGCAGGCGCGAAGTCGAAGGGGACCGAACCTAATGATTCTTATGTGTTTCGACTTCGCCTGTCCTGAGCTTGTCGAGGGGCTCAACACGAACGGTTGGAAAATTTTTGAGACAAGTTCTAGAATTACTATAATAATAATTCTGTAATATATTGATATATATTATTATTTATCCCGTGTTTTATCCGGCATTTCGAAGTACCTGACTCACGCATTCTTCAAAAATTCCGATGGTTTCCGGCGCCGATGTCATGCGCCTTCCGGCAGGGACTTCGGTCCGTGCAGCACTTGTATTAAGGTAGGCAACTCAACCGCGTCGTCCTCAAGCGCCCTGCATTCCCGGCGGAGTCCCTCATGGCAGAAGAAAAACGCTACCCCGTCCCGGCATCGGCCGCAGCCCGGGCCCTGCTCACCCGCAGCCAATACGAAACTCTCTACCGGCGTTCCATTGAAGATCCCGAAGGCTTCTGGGACGAACAGGCCGAAAAATTCGTGAGCTGGGACCGGAAATGGGACCGGGTACTGGACTGGGATTTCACCAAGGGCCATATCCGCTGGTTCGAAGGCGCCCGGCTCAATGTCAGCTACAACTGCCTGGATCGGCACCTGGCCGAGCGCGGCGAGCAGACTGCGATTATCTGGGAAGGCGATGATCCCGGTGAGGACCGCAAACTCACCTACCGCGAATTGCACACCGAAGTCTGCAAATTCGCCAATGTCCTGAAAGCCCGCGGCGTCAAGAAAGGCGACCGCATCTGCATCTACATGCCGATGGTGCCGGAAGCCGCCGTCACCATGCTGGCCTGTGCGCGTATCGGAGCGATCCATTCCGTGGTGTTCGGCGGCTTCTCGCCGGAATCCATCAAGGACCGCATTCTGGATTCGGATTGCCGGGTCGTTATCACCGCCGATCAGGGCCTGCGCGGCAGCAAACCCATTCCGCTCAAGGCCAACGTGGATGAAGCGCTCCGGCACTGCCCCAAAGTGCACAGCGTCATCGTGCTGAAGCGCACCGGCGGCGATATCACCTGGGATGGCAAGCGCGATATCTGGTATCACGAGGCCATGACGAATGCTTCCGCCGACTGCGCACCGGAACCGATGGACGCGGAAGATCCCTTGTTCATTCTTTACACCTCCGGTTCTACCGGCAAACCCAAAGGCGCGCTGCACACCTGTGGCGGTTATCTGTTGTACTGCGCCATGACCCACAAGTACGTGTTCGATTATCACGACGGCGACGTGTACTGGTGTACCGCCGACGTGGGCTGGGTCACCGGGCATTCCTATATCGTGTATGGCCCGCTGTGCAACGGCGCCGTGACACTGATGTTCGAGGGGGTGCCGACCTGGCCCGATGCCTCGCGCTTCTGGCAAGTCGTGGACAAGCATCAGGTCAATATTTTCTACACCGCGCCCACGGCCATTCGGGCGCTCATGGCCCACGGCGATGCACCCGTCACACGCACCTCGCGCAAATCCCTGCGCATCCTCGGCAGCGTCGGTGAGCCCATCAATCCCGAAGCCTGGGAATGGTATTACCGCGTGGTGGGCGACAACCGCTGCCCCATCGTGGACACCTGGTGGCAGACCGAAACCGGCGGCATCCTGATTTCCGCCCTGCCGGGCGCCATTGATCTCAAACCCGGTTCCGCGACGCTGCCGTTCTTCGGTGTGCGTCCGGCCATCGTGGATGCAGAGGGGCGGGAATTGCCCGGTGAAGCCAGCGGCAACCTCGTCATCACCTTCCCCTGGCCGGGCCAGATGCGTACCGTGTATGGCGATCATCAGCGTTTCATGGACACCTATTACAAGACCTACCCCGGCAAGTATTTCACCGGTGACGGCGCACGGCGCGACAAGGACGGTTATTACTGGATTACCGGTCGTGTGGACGACGTCATCAATGTCTCCGGGCACCGCATCGGCACCGCGGAGATCGAAAGCGCGCTGGTATTGCACGACAAGGTGGCGGAAGCGGCTGTGGTCGGTTACCCGCACAAGATCAAGGGCACCGGCATCTATGCCTACGTCACGCCCATGGAAGGTGTGGAACCCGACCGGAAACTGCACGATGAATTGATCGCGTTGGCGCGCAAGGAAATCGGTGCCATCGCCACGCCGGACGTGATCCAGTGGGCGCGCGCTCTTCCCAAGACCCGTTCCGGCAAGATCATGCGCCGTATCCTGCGCAAGATTGCCGCGGGTGAAGCGGAGAACATCGGCGACGTCACCACGCTCGCGGATTCCTCAGTGGTGGAGAAACTCATTGCCGGGCATGAGGCCTTGAATGCGGGATGAACCGCCAGACTCCAATTTGGAAATTACTCAACAAAGGGCCTAGATGATCGTCGAGAGCGCGTTCCAGCCCAGCCGGCTACTGAAAAACCGTCACCTGCAAACCATCGTGCCGAACGTGCTGTTCAAACGTGCACGCCCACCGCTGCGGCGCGAGCGTCTGGAATTGCCGGACGGCGACTTCGTGGACGTGGACTGGACCACCCGCGAGGAAGGACCGATTGTCATCGTGCTGCACGGTCTGGAAGGTTCGATCCGTTCACATTACGCCGCCGGCATTATGCAGCGCATCCACGATCTCAGCTACCGTGGCGCGTTGATTTATTTCCGCGGTTGCAGCGGCGAACCCAATCGCCTGTCCATCGGTTACCACTCGGGATTCACGCAAGACCTGGAATACTTTACCGCCCTCCTGAAGCAGCGCGAGCCCGGCACACCGCTTGCGGCCATCGGCTATTCGCTCGGCGGCAATGCGCTCCTGAAATGGCTTGGAGAAAGCCAGCACGCCAGCCGGCTGGATACGGCAATCGCCGTGTCGGTGCCCTTCGATCTGGCCGATGCCTCCCGGGCCATCGAAATCGGCCTTTCCCGGCTTTACAAGTGGAACCTGCTGGGCCGTATGAAGCGGTCCATGCTCGAAAAATTCCAGCGTATCAGCGCCCCCATTTCATTGCCGGATATCAGTAATATCCGTACGTTCCGGGAATTTGACGACAGATTGACCGCACCTCTGCATGGCATGAACAATGCTGACGGTTACTACCGTACATGCAGTTCACGTTATTTTCTGAAAAATATCCGGGTTCCGACCCTGATCCTGCATTCGCGCGACGACCCCTTCATGAGCCCGGCTTCCCTGCCCCGACCGGAAGAACTCTCCGATGCCGTCACCCTCGAACTCAGTCGGCGTGGTGGGCATGTCGGCTTCGTCAACGGTTCACTGCTGCACCCGAATATGTGGCTGCTGGAGCGTATCAGCCGCCAGTTGAAGTTGTGTTTCGAGCAAAAGAAGTCCTGACAGCGTCTGACAAAATACAGAAGCTCGATCTGAAGATTTCCCTCATCCCAATCCCTTCTCCCGGAGGGAGAAGGGATTGGGATGAGGGAAATTCTTGCGTTTGTTAGAACTTATCTCAAAATCCCGTTCGCCCTGAGCGTAGCGCCGCAGGCGCGGAATCGAAGGGGACTAAGCCTATGATTTTTATGTGTTTCGACTTCGCCTGTCCTGAGCTTGTCGAAGGGCTAAACACGAACGGCTGAATAATTTTGAGATAAGTTCTAGATCATCATCACTCCACAGAAGCGGGAACCCATTGAAATCAAGGGATTGGACTCCTTCTTCAGCGTTATTCCCTATTCATTCCACAGAAATGACGGAGAAATCAGGCTCTTTTTACTTATGTAATGTATAGATATAGCCCTTTGGATTGGGTACGTCAACAA
>DASSRV010000121.1:0-9250 GCA_035701605.1 Gammaproteobacteria bacterium | reverse complement strand
ACCCTCAACCAGACGCTCAGCCGCATCGCGGAGCGCAATGGCGCCACGCTCGCCACCCTGCCCGACAAACTCAAGCAGGAAGGCATTGAATATCCCGCGTTCCGCCAGGAACTGCGCGAGCAACTGATCATCCAGAATCTTCAGCAGCAACTGGTGCACGACCAGATGCGCATTTCCACGAACGAAGTGGAGGCACAACTGAAACTGGATCAGGAAAACGGGGATGCCAATACCCAGTACCACCTGTCTCAAATCCTGATCGCCACGCCGCTGGACCCCAGCACGGAACAGATCGCCGAGGCGCGCAAGAAGGCCCAGGACGTATACACCAAACTCAAACAGGGCGCGGATTTCGCCGCCACTGCCGTGGCTTCCTCGGACGGCCAGCAGGCACTCAATGGCGGCGACCTCGGCTGGCGCAAACAATCCGAGCTGCCGACCATTTTCACCAGTGTCGTATCAAGCATGAATCCGGGGGACGTTTCCGAGCCGATCCAGAGCGCCAGCGGCTTCCACATCGTCAGACTCGATGACGTCAAGCGTCAGAAAGATACCGTGACGATCAAGCAGACGCATGCCCGTCACATCCTGATCAAGACCAGCGCACTGATGACCGATGCCCAGGTCAAGGCCAAACTGGAGGAGTTGCGCAAGGACATTCTGGCGGGCGCGGATTTCGCCAAACTGGCCAAACAGTATTCGGAGGATCCAGGCTCTGCCAGCCAGGGCGGCGATCTCGGCTGGCTGGATCCGGGCGCTACCGTGCCGGTATTCGAGCAGGAGATGAAGCAACTGCAAGTGAGTCAGATCAGCGAGCCGTTCAAATCGCAATTCGGCTGGCATATCGTGCAGGTGCTGGGACGGCGCGATACCGACCAGACCGAGGAAGCGCGCAAGAACAAGGCCTATGAGGCAATTTATGCGCGCAAATCCGAGGAGATCCTGCAGGACTGGTTGAGCCAGTTGCGCGGCGCGGCCTATCTCGAATACCACCTCGACGACACGACGCCGGATCACTGAAACACATGAAAACCCGGCCGGCCTGCATCGCGCTCACTACCGGCGAGCCGGCCGGCATCGGTCCCGACATCTGCATCCGGCTTGCACAACGCGCGCTCGATGTGCCGCTGGTGGTCCTCGGTGACGCCGAAGTGCTGGCCGCGCGCGCACACGCGCTGGGTGTGGCGTTGCAGTTCAAATCCTATGCAGGGGGCACAACCACGCCCGCGCCCGCCGGCACGATGAACCTCCTGCACATTCCTGTCGCACATCCGGTCATCGCAGGCAGAGCCGATCCCTCCAACGCCGCTGCCGTACTCGTCATGCTGGATCGCGCCACAGACGGCTGCCTCGCGGGTGAATTCGCCGCGCTGGTCACCGCGCCGGTCAACAAGGCCGTCATCGCCGATGCCGGCATTGCCTTCAGCGGCCACACCGAATACCTCGCCGCACGGTGTGGCGCGCCGTGCCCGGTCATGCTGCTGGTCGCGGACCGATTGCGCGTGGCGCTCGCCACCACGCACCTGCCGCTGCGCGACGTTCCACAGGCCCTGACCCGCGACGCACTCGCTCATACCCTGCGTGTGCTGCACGCGGACCTGCGCACCCGGTTCGATATTCCCACACCGCGCATCCGGGTGCTGGGCCTGAACCCGCATGCCGGCGAAGCCGGCCACCTCGGGCGTGAGGAAATCGAGATCATCACGCCGGTATGCGACGAGCTGCGCGCCGAAGGCATGCAACTCACCGGCCCGGTCGCGGCCGATACCGCTTTTAATCCGGCGGCGCTGGCACAGACCGATGCCGTGCTCGCCATGTACCACGACCAGGGTCTGCCGGTGCTGAAATATGCCGGCTTCGGTCATGCCGTCAATGTCACGCTCGGGCTGCCCATGATCCGTACCTCGGTGGATCACGGCACCGCACTGGAACTCGCCGGCACCGGCCGCGCCGACCCCGGCAGCCTGGAGGCTGCACTGGCACTCGCGGTTGCACTGAGCCGCAAGTCATGATGGAGCATCGCGCGCGCAAGCGCTTCGGCCAGCATTTCCTGCATGACCGGGGCGCGATTGCAAAAATCCTGCTGGCGATTGCGCCACAGGCCGGCGATCATCTCATTGAAATCGGCCCCGGCCTCGGCGCCATCACGCTGCCCCTGCTGGAACGCTGCGGAATGCTCACCGCGGTGGAACTGGATCGCGACGTCATCCCCCGGCTGGAAACCGCGGCCGCCGGCAAAGGCAGGTTGCGCATCATTCAGGCAGATGCGCTGAAGACCGACTTCCGCACCCTGGCGCCAGCCGGCGGGAAAATCCGTCTGGTCGGCAACCTGCCTTACAACATCTCGACGCCGCTGCTGTTTCATTTCCTGGATCAGGCGGACGCGCTTCAGGACATGCACTTCATGCTGCAGAAGGAAGTCGTGCAACGCATGGCGGCCGCGCCCGGCGGCCGCGACTACGGCCGGCTCACGGTGATGCTGGCGGCGCGCTGCCGGGTCGAGCCGCTGTTCCGCATCGGCGCCGGCGCATTCTCGCCACCCCCGAAAGTCGAATCCGCGTTCGTACGCCTGACGCCGCATATCGCGCCGCCGTTCCCCTTCCGGGACGCCTCGCGGTTTGCCAGTCTGGTCGCGCAAGCCTTCAGCCACCGCCGCAAAACCCTGCGCAACGCCCTGCGCGACCGGGTCAGTGTCGCCGGCTTCGAAAGCATCGGCATTGATCCCGGCGCGCGTCCCGAAACCCTGAGCCCGGCGGATTTCGCCCGGCTCAGCAACCTGGATTGAACTGGCAAGCCCGTCGCGGCGCGTATATCCTTGAACTCCCCCATCAGCCGGGAGACTGTCATGGGCGTCTATCACAAGGTATTGATTGCCGTGGACTTGAGCGACGACAGTGCCGCGGTGGTGCGACGCGGTCTGGCGGTCGCGGACGGCGCCGCCGTCACCCTGCTGCACGTGCTGGAATTCATTCCGGTGGACCCGGCTGGCGAGGCCTTGTTGCCCCCGCCCGTGGACCTGGAAGGCGAACTGCTGGAAAGCGCGCGGCAGCGGCTGGATGCCCTGTGCGACAGCCTGGGACTCGCGGCTGCGCCGCACCAGGTCGAGATCGGCAGCATCAAGGCTGAAATCGTGCGCGTCGCCGCCGAACAGCAGGCCGACCTGCTGGTCCTGGGCAGCCGCGAGCGCCACGGTCTTGCCCTGCTGCTGGGCTCCACGGAAAAGGCCGTGTTGCACAAGGTGTCCTGCGACGTGCTGGCGGTGCGCCTCAACTGAGCTTCCGGCGACAGGCCGCCAATTCCGTTAAAATGGCCGCCTGCCCCGCTCCTCACCGTTACCTCATTCCGAACCATGAGCGAAACGCCCAGCAACGATATCCGCGTGGACGTGGAAACGGCTTACGTGGCCGAGCAATCCGACCCCGCACAGAACCGCTTCGTGTTCGCCTACACCATCACCATCCGCAATCAGGGTGCGGTGCCGGCCAAATTGCTGACCCGTCACTGGCTCATCACCGACGCCAACGGCAAGGTGCAGGAAGTGCGCGGCGACGGCGTGGTCGGCGAGCAGCCGCATCTCAAACCCGGCGAAGGCTTCCGTTATTCCAGTGGCGCGGTGCTGGAAACGCCGGTGGGCGCCATGCAGGGCGCCTACCAGATGCTGAGCGACCAGGGCCAGCATTTCGACGCGCCCATTGCACCCTTTCGTCTGGCGGTGCCGGGGATGCTGCATTAAATGGCCCTGTTCGCCATCGGTGACATCCAGGGCTGCTACGACGCGTTGCGACGTCTGCTGGATCGGCTCGACTTCAATCCCGCGGAAGACCGCCTGTGGCTGACCGGCGACCTGGTCAACCGCGGTCCACAGTCGCTGGAAACCCTGCGCTTCGTCAAGGGACTCGGTGAGCGTGCGCTGTGCGTGCTCGGCAATCATGACCTGCATCTCTTGGCCGTGGCGACCGGTCATGCGCACACGCGTGCCAGCGACACGCTGGAGGCTGTGCTGGCGGCGCAGGACCGCGACGAACTGCTTGCCTGGCTGCAACAGCAGCCGCTGCTGCATCACGATGCGGCACTGGGCTACACGCTGGTGCACGCCGGTCTGGCGCCGCAATGGACGCTCGCCACCGCGCAAACCTGTGCACGCGAACTGGAAAGCGTATTGCGTGGCCCCGAAGCTGGAGAATTCTTCGCCAATATGTACGGCAACCATCCGGATCGCTGGTCCGATGTACTCGCCGGCATGGAGCGTTTGCGCTTCATCGTCAACTGCTTCACGCGTCTGCGTTACGTCGGCCCCGAGGGACAACTCGACCTGCAAAGCAAGGGAGCGCCGGGCAGCCAACCCCCCGGCTTCGTGCCCTGGTTCGAGGCGCCGGCGCGCGCCAATGCGGAACTGCACATCCTGTTCGGTCACTGGTCCACGCTCGGCGAGGTTCGCGCGCACGCGGTCTATGCGCTCGACACCGGCTGCGTGTGGGGCGGCCGGCTTTCCGCACTTCGGCTCGACGGCGACGACAGCGGCGGCTGGTACAGCGTGGACTGCCCGGTCGCACAACGGCCCGGCGGCAGCGGCTGAACCCGAACGACCTGATATAGTGGAGAGCGTCATGTCGCAACCCATTCTCAAGCTCGATCTTGCCGGCCGGCGCGCCCTGGTGGGCGGCGCCAGTCAGGGCATCGGTGCGGCCGCGGCACGCGCGCTTGCGGAACTGGGCGCAAGCGTCACCCTGGTCGCGCGTTCGGAAGAACGGCTCAGGGCCACGCTGGCGACACTGCAACAACACCCCGGCCAGCAACACGCCTGCCTGTGTGCGGACTTCGATCAGCCCGAGACGCTCGGGACCACGCTCGACAGTTGGCTGGCACAGCAGCCGCCATACCAGATCCTGATCAACAATGCCGGCGGCCCGGCCGGCGGACCTGCGCATCGCGCCGCCGGCAACGAATACCAGCAGGCCTTCTCGCGCCTGCTGCTGTCCGCGCAGGTGCTGGTACAGGCCGTATTACCCGGCATGCGCGACAGCGGTTACGGTCGCATCATCAACGTGATTTCCACTTCCGTGAAAGAACCCATACGGGGACTGGGCGTGTCCAACACCATCCGCTGGGCGGTGGCGGGTTGGGCCAAGACGCTTGCTACCGAACTCGGGCCGTTCGGCATCACCGTCAACAGCGTGCTGCCCGGTTTCACGCGCACCGGCCGCATCGAAAGCCTGTTCAAGACGCGTGCGGAAAAGGAGCAACGCCCGCTCGCGGATATCGAGGCCGAGGCGCGCGCCCTGATCCCGCTCGGGCGTTTTGCCGAGCCGGAGGAAATCGCCGCGGTGATCGCATTCCTGGCCTCACCCGCGGCGAGTTACATCAACGGCGTCGCGTTGCCGGTGGACGGCGGCCGCCTCCAGAGCCTGTGACATGCTGAAGCTCGCCAACTATATAGATGGCCAACTGCTGCCCGCCGCGGCGGACGGCTGGCTGGACGATTTCGAACCCGCGACCGGTCAGGTTCATGCCCGGATCCCGGATTCGGATGCGAGCGACGTGGCGCGGGCGGTGGCCGCAGCACAGCGCGCCTTTCCGGACTGGTCCGCGACGCCCGCGGAAACCCGTGGCCAGTGGCTGCTGAAACTCGCGGCGCTGGTGGAACGCGATCTCGAGAAACTGGTGCGCGCGGAAAGCGTGGACACCGGCAAACCCGTCGGCCTCGCGCGCCGTCTCGACATCCCGCGCGCGGTTTCCAACCTGCGTTTCTTTGCCGCCGCCGCCAGCCAGTTCGCCAGCGAATCGCACGCCATGGAATCCGGCGCCATCAATTACACGCTTCGCTCACCGCTCGGCGTGGTCGGCTGCATCTCGCCGTGGAATCTGCCGCTGTACCTGTTCACCTGGAAGATCGCACCGGCGCTCGCGGCCGGCAACTGCGTGGTGGCGAAACCTTCCGAAATCACGCCCCTGACCGCGTTCCTGTTTTCCGAGCTGTGCGTGGAAGCCGGCCTGCCGCCCGGCGTGCTGAACGTGGTGCACGGGCTCGGCCCCAGGGCCGGCAGCGCGCTGGTCGAGCACCCGGACGTGAAGGCCGTGTCATTCACCGGCGGCACCCGCACCGGCGCCGACATCGCGCGACGTGCCGCGCCGGTATTCAGGAAACTGTCGCTGGAACTCGGCGGCAAGAATCCAACCCTCGTCTTCGCGGATTGTGATTTCGAGCGAACGGTATCGGAAAGCCTGCGTGCCGCGTTTTCCAACCAGGGCGAAATCTGCCTGTGCGGCTCACGCATCTATGTCGAGCGCAGCATCTACGCGCGCTTCCGGGACGCGTTCGTCGCAGGCGCAAATGTACTGCATCAGGGCGACCCGCTGGAAGACGCCACCGAGCAGGGCGCACTGGTATCCGAAGCACACTTGAACAAGGTGCTGGGTTACCTCGATCTTGCACGCCAGGAAGGCGGTCGCATTTTGTGCGGCGGCCAGCGTGCACAACTCAATGGCCGCTGCCGGGAAGGCTGGTTCGTGCAACCCACGGTGATCGAAAACCTGCCGCCCGATTGTCGCGTTAATCAGGAAGAGATTTTCGGTCCGGTCGTCACCCTCACGCCCTTCGACAGCGAGGCGGAGGCCGTCGCCTGGGCCAACGGCACGCCCTACGGCCTCGCCGCCTCGCTGTGGAGCGGCGACGTGTCGCGTTGCCATCGTATCGCGGCGCAGCTTGCAGCCGGGCTCATCTGGGTGAACTGCTGGATGCTGCGCGACCTGCGCGTGCCGATGGGCGGCGTCAAGCAATCCGGTACCGGCCGCGAGGGCGGTTGGGAGGCCATGCGCTTTTTCACCGAAGCACGCAATGTGTGCATCAAATATGAGTGATCACGGTAAAATCGAATCCGCGAAAGCACCGGAGCCGGTGGGCCTGTATCCGCACGCGCGGCGCGTGGGCAACCTGCTGTTCCTGTCCGGTGTCGGGCCGCGCAAGCGCGGCAGCCGGGAAATCCCGGGCGTGACGCTGAACGCCGAAGGCCGGGTGATTGCACACGACATCGAGGCGCAATGCCGCTCGGTGTTTGAGAATGTGCGCACGATCCTGGAAGATGCCGGTTCCGGCTGGGACAGGCTGGTGGACGTCACCGTGTTCCTCACCGACATGAAAAACGATTTCACGACGTACAACCGGATTTATGCGGAGTACTTCCGCGACAACCAGCCCTGTCGCACCACGGTTGAGGTCACCGCGCTGCCGACGCCGATCGCCATCGAACTGAAATGCATCGCCACCATCGGATAAGCCGGGGAGGATGCCATGAATACACCGAACGTACTGGATTTCAAACGCTGGATTGACAACAACCGCCACCTGCTTAAACCGCCGGTTGGCAACAAATGCGTCTATGACGGCGACTTCATCGTGATGGTGGTGGGCGGACCCAATGCGCGCAAGGATTATCACTTCGATGAAGGTCCGGAATTCTTCTACCAACTCGAAGGCGAAATGCTGCTCAAGACCATGCAGGACGGCAAGCCGGTGGATTACCCGATCCGGGCCGGCGAGATCTTCCTGCTGCCGCCGCGTGTACCGCATTCCCCACAGCGATTTGCCGATTCGGTCGGCCTGGTCATCGAGCGCAAACGGCTCCCGCACGAGAAAGACGGCCTGCTGTGGTTCTGCGAACGCTGCCATGCGAAGCTGTATGAGGAATACTTCATCCTCAACAGCATTGAAAAGGATTTTCCACCGGTCTTCGACCGCTTCTTCGGCAACACCGAACATCGTACCTGCAAGGCCTGCGGCAGCGTGATGGAAGCCCCAAAGAAAACACAATGACCCTGAAAATTGACATCCACACCCACATCCTTCCCCGCGACTGGCCAGACCTGAAGCAACGCTACGGCTATGGCGGCTTCATCCAGCTCGAACACACCGGACCCGGTTGTGCCTGCATGCTGCGCGATGGCGAAAAGTTCCGCGAGATCCAGGCCAACTGCTGGGATGCGGAGGTGCGCATGCGCGAATGCGAGGCGCAGCACGTCAACGTGCAGGTGCTGTCCACGGTGCCGGTCATGTTCAGCTACTGGGCCAAACCGGAGCATGCTCTGGACCTGTCGCGCATCCTGAACGATCACATAGCCGGCGTGGTTGCCGCGCACCCCCGACGCTTCACCGGACTCGGCACCCTGCCCATGCAGTCGCCGGAACTGGCGATCCGCGAGCTGGAACGCTGTGTAAAGGAACTCAAGCTACCCGGCGTGCAAATCGGCTCGCACATCAACGATTGGAACCTGGATGCGCCACAGGTGTTCGCAGTGCTGGAAGCGGCGGAAGCATTGGGGGCGGCGGTTTTCGTGCATCCCTGGGACATGTTCGGTCGCGAGCGCATGCAGAAATACTGGACGCCGTGGCTGGTGGCGATGCCGGCGGAAACCTCGCTCGCCATCTGCTCGATGATATTCGGCGGCGTGCTGGAACGCCTGCCGAATCTGCGCGTCGCATTTGCGCACGGTGGCGGCTCCTTTCCCGCCACCATCGGCCGCATCCAGCACGGTTTCAACGTGCGCCCCGATCTGTGTGCGGTGGACAATCCGGTCGCGCCCATGGATTACCTGGGTCGTTTCTACGTGGACTCGCTGGTGCATCATCCCGGCGTGTTGCAGTACATGCTGGACCTCATGGGTGCCGACAGCATCGCGCTCGGCAGCGATTATCCCTTCCCGCTCGGCGAACTGGCGCCCGGCGCGCTCATTGACTCCATGTCGCTGGACGCCGCGACCCGCGCGCGTCTGCTGCACGGCACCGCGCTCGAATGGCTCGGACTCGACAAGGCGCACTTCGCGTGATGCGTCTGCAACTTGAAGTCGGTACGCATCATGCCAGCGTGGATACTACACGCGGCGTGTCGCTGGCGATCCCGCTGCAATTCGACGGACCACAGCCGGCGTTCTTTGCCGCGCCGGCGGCCGGCGCGACGCCGCTGCAAGTCGGCGGCTTTACCGGTGACACGCATCAGGGCGGCAGTTGCAATGTCGGGGAATACCGCCTGGTGCCGCATTGCAACGGCACTCACACCGAATGCCTGGGTCACATCGTGGACGAAGTCGTAACGGTCGCCGAGCAATTGCCGCAGGCGCTGTTCCCCGCCACGCTGGTGACGCTGGCACCGCATCACAACGTGATTGACGCAGTCCGCGTGAAAATGGCCTTGCAGCAACACCCGCTGCGCGAATTTCACACCGCCTTCATCATCCGCAGCCTGCCGAACGGAAAGCA
>DASSRV010000120.1:0-13790 GCA_035701605.1 Gammaproteobacteria bacterium | reverse complement strand
CGTAAGCGACGATGTAGAACGCCGCCGCTCCGCGCGAATACGCCCAACCGGGACCGCCCAGGAATGCAAACGAGGAAAACACCGCCGCACCCAGCACGAAATACAGCAGGACCGCATCCAGGCCACGCTCGCCGCTGACGTAGCCGGACACGCTGCGACTGACGAACAGGCCCGGCAGCATGCCGAGTACCAGCGCCACGCCGAGGTAGACAAGGCAGGGAATCAGCTCAATCGGCATGCGCGTCGCCTTTCTTCCGCTCACCGGCTGCGCGCATGTCGGCGCGGAACGTCAGCAGCAGGGCCACGAACGCGATCAGGATGCACAACACCAGCCAGGCGAAACTGAACGGCAGCCCCAGCACGAAGGGATGTACCGCCGGTACCCAGGCATAAACCGGCCAGATCAGCAGCACCAATACCAGCAGCATGACGCCCAGCAGCCAGCGATGCCGGTGCGGTGCCGCCATCGTCATGCACTCCGTTCGGGATCGTTGCGCGACAGCACCACCCGGTTGCGTCCTGCGCGTTTGGCCTCGTAGAGCGCCCGGTCCGCCTCGTTGATCAGGGCCGCGATGCTTTCGGTCTGTTCATTCGCCATTGCCACGCCGATGCTGACGGTGACCCGGACTTCCGCGCCCGCCGTATCCACTTTCATTTCTTCGACGCCCCTGCGCACGCGTTCGGCGACTTCCATGGCCCTGGCGATCGAGGTCTCGGGCAGAAACACCACGAATTCCTCGCCGCCATAACGTCCGATGACGTCAAGCTGGCGCAGATTCTGGCGGTAAACGCCCGCCAGCATGCGCAACACCTGATCCCCCGTATTATGGCCCAGTGTATCGTTGACTTGCTTGAAGTGATCCACGTCGAGCAGGAACACGGAAAGCGGTCGCTGATAGCGCCGGCTGCGTTCGAATTCCGCTTCCGCGCGCTCCAGGAAATGCCGCCGGTTGTAAAGCCGTGTCAGGCTGTCGGTGGTGGCCAGGCTTTCCAGCTCATGGATCAGCCGGGCATTGTCCAGCGCGACGTTGACCTGTTTGGCCATGGCGGCCACGATGTCCACGGCTTGGCGTTCGATGAGCGGCCGCTGCCGGCTCGCCAACAGCAACCTGAATCCGTCGCCGCCCGACGACAGCGGTACCGCAAGGTATGGCCGTGAGTCTTGCGGCCCACCGTCCAGCGTGGCGGCGTCGGCCGCGCTCAGCAAACCGGGCTGCCGCTTCCGACGCAGTCCCAATACCAGACGGGAATGTTCAATTGGCCAGCGTTCCAATCGGGGTTGATCGTCCGGCTGGAACCCCCGCGTTGCCAGCAATTCGAGTCCGTCGTTTTCTTCCATGTAGAACAGCACGCGCTCGTATTCAAACACATTCGCCAGCACGTCAACCAGTTGCTCGGCAATCGCGCGTTCGTCGCGAAGCGTCGTTATCGACTGGATCAGATTGTGCAGGGTCTCCGCCCACAACCGTTTCTGGTGCTCATTGACCAGAATCTGCTCGCGCTTGACGGAATGCGCAAACAATTTCAGGCCAATGACAATCAGGACAAATGTCAGCGCGGCGTACAGGAGATAGGCCCACCAGGTACGCCACGCCGGCGGCAGTACCGTGATGCCCAGTTTTACAAACCTGTTGCTCCACACGCCGTCGCTATTCGAGCCCTGCACTTCCAGCACGTAGTGGCCCGGATCGAGATTGGTGTACGTGAAGTCGTGCCGGCCGTGCAGGGTGTGCCAGTCCCGATCGAACCCGTCGAGCCGGTATTTGAACTGATTGCGCATGGGCGCCACGTAGTCGAAGGCGGCGACGAAAAACGTGAGAATGTTGTCGCGGTACGGCACCGTCACGGCGTTCACCGCGCCCTGCCGGGTGAACAGCGCCTGCTCCCTGCCGGCATGCACGAACCCGGTGATGGCGATGTCCGGTACCTGCCTGCTGGGATGAATCCGTTTCGGGTAGAACGCATTGAATCCGTTGATGCCGCCGAAGAACAGCTCGCCATCGGCGGCGGCATAGGCCGAGGCGCCGTTGAATTCGAGGCTTTGCAGGCCGTCGGTGACGCCGTAGTTGCGGAACGTGCCGGAAGCCGGATTGAATTCCGACAGTCCATTGGCCGTGCTGATCCACAGCTTGCCATCGCGATCCACAAGGATTGCATAGATGGCATCGTTCGGCAGCCCGTCGCGTGTTGAATAGCGCGTCACGCTCCCGGTTCCGGTATCCAGCAGGTTCAGGCCGCTGACGGTTCCGACCCAGAGACCGTCGTTCGATCCGGGCATGCAGGACTGGATATCGCTGGCACTCAGGCTGTGGGGGTCACCGGCGACTTTGCGGTACACGGTAAATTGATCGTGCACTCCGTCAAACCTTGCCAATCCGTTCACCGTCCCGACCCAGAGATATCCTCCGGCTTCACAGATTGCGGTCACGCCGTTGTCCGGAAGGCTGTCGGCGCGCTTCGCATCGTACGTGAACCAGTGCACTACACGTCCGCTGGCGCGATCGAATTCGGCAAGCCCTCCCGCCGTGCCGATCCAGAATCGTCGTGCCGCATCCTCATACACGGCATTGATCGCATCGCGAGCTGAATCCTGGTGCTTGCCGACCAGGTGGAAATGTCTGAAACGGTCCTGTTCCGGCAGGTATTCATACAGGCCATAATCCGTGCCCGCCCAGATGCGTCCGGCCCGGTCGCCGTACAGTTCATACACGCCGGCATCGTCCTGTGCCTCCTTGGGGCGGTCGTCGAGTTGATACTGGCGATAATGGAGACGGCTCGCATCCATCCGCGTGAGCCCCTGATCCGTACCCACCCATACCCGGTCATTGCGATCCTTGTAAATGCTCCACACCAGGTTGCTGACCAGGCTGTTCGTGTCGCCCTGCCGGTGGCGGTAATAACCAAACTCGCGTGTACGCGGGTTGTACAGGCTGATGCCCGCCGTCTGCGTACCAATCCAGACCAGACCGGTCCGATCTCCGAACAGCGTCAGGATCCGGTCGCCCGCCAGGCTCTGCGAATCGGTGGCATCATGCCGGTAGATATCAAAGCGCCGGCTGGAACGATCCAGTCGCGCCACACCGCCACCGAACGTGCCCAACCAGATGTCGCCGGTCCGGTCCTCGTACACGGCACGCACCCGGCTGCTCGGCAATGAGCCGGCAGCGCCGTGCTGATGGCGATACACGGCCTCGACCCGACCCTGTGGCGACAGAATCACGAGGCCGCTTTCCGTGGCGACCAGCAACTCGCCGTTGTTGCCGCTGGCCATGGCATTGATGGACGCATGGGTCAGGAGTTCGCGCGCTTCTGCAAGCTGCACGCCGGCTTTTACTTCATACGGCAGCACCGCATCGCGCTTGGCGTCATAGTAGTAAAGGCCGTGTTGCATCCCGATCCAGAGGCGTCCCGCCGCATCCTGATGCAGGGCAAACACCACATGCCCGTTCTGCGTGGAGCTTGGAAACGGGTAATGACGGAAATTCCCCTGATCGTTGTCGAGACGGTCCAGGCCCGAGTCGGTCCCCACCCAGAGCGAGCCCTTTTTATCCACCAGCAGCGCAAACACGTAATTGCTGGCAAGGCTGGTCGCTCTGGCGGGATCGTGGCGGTAGTGCGTGAAGTGGCGGCTGCCGGGATCGAGATAATCCAGCCCCTGTTCATAGGTGCCGATCCACAGGGCGTCATGCCGGCCGACCGCCAGCGCCACAATGTCGTCATCAGCCAGTGAATCAGACCTTGCGGGATCGTGGTGAAACGTCAGAAATTCATAGCCATCGTAGCGTTGCAGACCGTCTTCCGTACCGATCCAGATATAGCCCTGATGGTCCTGCGTGATGACCTGCGCCGAGCTTTGCGCGAGCCCGTCTTCAATGCCTATGTGCTGGAAGCGCAGGCTGGAACCGGCCGGCAGCGGGGCCATCTCGGCGGCCTGCACGGTGCCGAGTGAAAGAAGAGCCAGGCATGTCCAGAACGCCACGCAGAGCGTCACGCTACGTGCACGAAGCCCTGCTTTATGTATACCTGACACAGGCTGACGCTCCGACATCCGGTCAGGATGATCCCGCTGTACCGCCCTTCTTGTGTGGCGATCTTGCACCGACGCCCTCCAGATCGGTCCATCGAGGACCCAATCCACTCAGACTCGACTTGCATTGGATTCAGAGGAATATTGGTCGGGGCGAGAGGATTTGAACCTCCGACCCCCTGCACCCCATGCAGGTGCGCTACCAGGCTGCGCTACGCCCCGACTTGCCGTTGCCGGCATTGTGACTGCAATGATACTGGATGCGGCTGCGCGGGGGAACCGCGGACGGGATTCTCAGTGCTTGAGCAGTTGCAGCAGCTCTTCGAGTTCCACGCGCATCTGACGCACGATCTGCTGGCTTTGCGAGACGTCCTGTTTCGCGGAATCGCCGGAGAGCTGCTGGCGCGCGCCACCGATGGTGAAGCCCTGCTCATACAGCAGGCTGCGGATCTGCCGGATCACCAGCACGTCGTGGCGCTGGTAATAGCGGCGGTTGCCGCGTCGCTTGACCGGTTTGAGTTGCGGAAATTCCTGTTCCCAGTAACGCAGCACGTGCGGTTTCACCCCGCACAGGTCGCTCACCTCGCCGATGGTGAAGTAGCGCTTGCCGGGAATGACCGGCAATTCGCTGTTATTCCCGGCTTCCAGCATATGCCTCCACCCTTGCCTTCAGCTTCTGGCCCGGCCGGAACGTGACCACGCGCCGCGCGGTGATGGGAATCTCCTCGCCGGTCTTGGGGTTGCGCCCGGGACGCTGGTTCTTGTCGCGCAGATCGAAGTTGCCGAAACCGGAGAGCTTGACCTGGCGGCCCCGGGCCAGGGCCAGCCGGACTTCCTCGAAAAAGAGGTCCACCAGCTCCTTCGCCTCGCGTTTGTTGAGCCCCAGCTCTTCAAACAGGGATTCGGCCATCTCAGCCTTGGTCAACGCCATGCTCAGTCTCTTATTGTTGCGCCCAGTTCCTGCCGCAATTGCGCGGTGACTTGGGCGATTGCCGCGTCCGCAGCCTCATCGGTAAGCGTGCGCGAAGAATCTTGTAAAATCAAGCCTAAAGCGACACTTTTTCGCCCAGAATCTACCCCCGACTTTCGGTATATGTCAAATATTTTGACCTGCCTGATCAGCTCCGGCGCTGCCGCCCGCGCCACGCCCACGAGCTGTTCCGCGGTAACCGCCTCGGCCACCAGCACTGCCAGATCGCGTCGGATGGCGGGAAAACGGGAGATCGCCTCGAATTCCGGGATTTTAACGTCCAATAGCGGCTCGATCATGATCTCGAACAGATAGGGCGCGCTGTTCAATCCAAGCTCCCGGGTCAGGGCCGGATGCAGGGCGCCCAGCCAGCCGACAGGTTTCCCGGCCGATTCGATCCTCGCACTCTGCCCCGGATGCAGGGCCGGATGCTCAGCCGCGACATACCGCAGGGTGTGCGCCGCACTGCTCGCCGCCACCAGCGCCTCCACGTCGTTCTTGAGATCGGCGAAATCCAGTGCTTCAGCCGGCAGTCCCCACTGCTCCGGCTCGCGGGTGCCATGAGCGATGCCAGACAGGACCTTTTCCTGTTTTATATCATTGGCTTGCGGAATAAATCTCATGCCGATTTCAAATAATTTGACACGCTCCTGCTGGCGATTGAGGTTGTATTGGAGCGCGTCCAGCAAACCCGGCCACAGGCTGAGCCGCATTGCCGACAGCTCCGCACTGATGGGATTCGCGAGCACCAGACCCTCCGCCCCGCCCGACACGGCACGCTGCAGGGCCGGTGCAACGAAGCTGTAGGTGATGGCTTCCTGATACCCCCGTTCCACCAGGCAACGCCGCAGCCGGCTGGCGCTCAGGCGTGCTTCGCTGCTGCCGCCCATGGCCTGCGGCATGGGGTAATGACGGACGGGGATGCGCTCATAGCCGTGGATGCGCCCGACCTCCTCGATCAGGTCCGCTTCAATGGCAATGTCGAAGCGGTGGCTGGGGGCCCGGACCCGCCAGCCATCCGGGCCGACCTCGGGCGCCATGCCCAGCCGCGACAGGATGCGCGCGACCGTCGCATCCGGCACGGCCATGCCCAGCACCCGCTCCAGTTGCGTGCGGCGCAGGGCAACATCGCCGCGCGGCGGCACATGCCCCGCCGACACGGTTTCCTGCACCGGACCAGGCTCGCCGCCACAAATATCCAGAATCAGCGCGGTGGCGCGCTCCACGGCACGCACCTGCCCGGCCGGGTCCACACCGCGCTCGAAGCGATAGGCCGCATCGGTGTTGAGGTCCAGACGGCGCGGGCGGCCGCTGATGGCCGCGGGCGCAAAGAACGCCGCTTCCAGAAACACGTCCGCCGTACTGTCCCGCACGTTGGACTCGCTCCCGCCCATGATGCCGCCGAGCCCCTGTGCCGTGTCGTGATCGGCAATGACCAGCACGTCGGATTCCAGGGCATAGCTTTGGCCATTCAGCAGCCCGGCCGATTCGCCGGGGTTCGCCATGCGCACCACGATGCCGCCGCTCAGGTGCGCAAGATCGTAGGCGTGCATGGGCTGACCCAGTTCCAGCATCACGTACTGCGTCACGTCCACCACCGGATGGATGCTGCGCAGACCGGCGCGGCGCAGTCGCTCGCGCATCCACACCGGCGTTTCCGCCTCCGCGCGAATGCCCTTGATGATGCGGCCCACGTACACCGGGCAGGCTTCGGGGACGTCCACCCGCACCGGGAAAGTTTCCTTGTGACTTGCCGTGACGGCGGCGCAATCGGGTACGCGCAGATCCACATCGAGCGCAGCACCCGCATCGCGTGCGACGCCGAGCATGCCGAGACAATCGCCGCGATTCGGCGTCAGCTCGATTTCCAGCAGCGTGTCATCGAGGCGCAGGTACTCGTCCAGCGCCATGCCCACGGGGGCGTCCGTCGGCAATTCCAGCAGGCTACCGGCTTCCACACTCAGGCCCAGCTCACGCGCGGAGCACAACATGCCTTCGGACTCGACGCCGCGCAGCCGGGTGCGTTTGATGACACTGCCGTCGGGCAGTCGTCCACCGACCTTCATCAGCGGTGCCTTCATGCCCACGCGTACATTGGGTGCGCCGCAGACGACAGTGAGCACCGTGCCGGCTTCCGCCTGAACCTTGCACACGCGCAGCCTGTCGGCATCCGGATGCGGGGCCACGTCGGTGACCTCGCCCGTCACCACGCCTTCAAATCCCGGATGCGCGCTTTCCTGCGCGCTGACTTCCAGCCCGGCCAGCGTCAGGCGTCCGGCAAGCCGGTCCGGCGGCACCTCGATGTCAATGAATTCACGCAACCACTCGATGCTGACTTTCATGTGTCGCTTCCACTCTCACCGGAACTGCTGCAGGAAGCGCAGGTCGTTTTCATAATTCATGCGGATGTCGTTGATGCCGTAACGCAGCATGCCGAGGCGTTCCACGCCCATGCCGAAGGCATAGCCGCCGTAACGCTCGGGATCAATGCCTACTGCGTGCAGCACATTGGGATGCACCATGCCGCAGCCCGCCACTTCCAGCCAGGTAGTGTGCTTGCAGACGCGGCAGCCCTTGCCGTCGCAGAACACGCATTGCACGTCCACTTCGGCACCGGGTTCCACGAACGGGAAATACGACGAACGGAACCGGATCGCCAGTTCCTTTTCGAAGAAGTTGCTGAAGAACGTGGTGAGGATGCCGCGCAGATGCGCCATGCTCACCGCTTCGCCGATCAGCAGGCCCTCGACCTGGTGGAACATCGGTGTGTGGGTCAGGTCGGAATCGCAGCGATATACGCGACCGGGCGCAATGATGCCGATCGGCGCGCCCTGTTCCAGCATGGCGCGCACCTGTACCGGCGAGGTATGGGTACGCAGCAGCAGTTTGTGGTCACGCAGATAGAAGGTATCCATCTCGGCACGGGCCGGATGGTTGGCCGGGAAGTTGAGTGCGTCGAAATTGTGGAATTCGTCCTCGATTTCCGGGCCTTCCGCGACACGGAAACCGACGCCGACAAACAGTTGTTCGATGCGTTCGAGCAGGCGCGTCACCGGATGCAGGCCGCCGGGTGTTTCACCGCGTCCCGGCAGGCTCACGTCCACGCGCTGTCCGGCAAGTTGCGCCGACAATTGCGCCTGTTCCAGCGTCTGGCGGCGGGCCTCCAGCAGTTCGCCGAGCGCCTGCTTGATCCCGTTGATGACCTGCCCGGCCTGTTTGCGCGCTTCCGCCGGCAAGGTGCCGAGCGCTTTCAGACGTTCGGTCACCAGGCCCTTTTTTCCGAGATAACGCACCCGTACTTCATCGAGTGCCGCCAGCGTGGTGGTGGCGCCGATCTCGGCCCGTGCCTGCTGTTCGAGTTTTTGCAGATCCTGCACGTGCGTCCCCACTTGCGTGTGCCGGGCTGATTCTAGCGCGTCCGCGCAAGAACCCGGCCCTGAAATAAACAGGGGGAAAGGTCATGCGGCCTTTCCCCCTGCTCGCTGGTCTGCGGCGCCGCGCAATCCGGCGGCACCCCGCGTCTGCTTACGCCAGACTGGACCTGGCTTTCTCGACGAGCGCGGAGAATCCGGCCTGATCGAACACCGCAATATCGGCCAGTACCTTGCGGTCCAGTTCGATTTCAGCCTTGCGCAGGCCGTTCATGAAGCGGCTGTAGGACATGCCGTTCAGGCGTGCCGCGGCGTTGATGCGCGCCACCCACAGGGCGCGGAATTCGCGCTTCTTGGCGCGACGATCGCGGAAGGCATACTGCCCCGCCTTCATCACCGCCTGATTGGCGACCGTGAACAGCTTGCCGCGGGCGTTGTAGTAACCCTTGGCCTTGCCGATGATTTTCTTGTGACGGGCGCGGCCCGTGACGGAACGTTTTACGCGTGCCATTTCAGTATCCTCCCGTTACGACCAGGGCAACATCTGCTTCACGCGGCCGTGGTCCTGTGCGACCACCATGTCACCGCCGCGGAGCTGACGCTTGCGCTTGGGGCTTTTCTTGGTGAGGATGTGGCGCTTGTGCGAAGTGCCACGCTTGTACTTGCCGCTGCCGGTCACGCGGAAGCGTTTCGCGGCGGCGCGATTGGTCTTGATCTTGGGCATTGTCCAAACTCCAGTGTTGCGTTTCTGATCGGGTCCGGCCCCGCTTGCGCGGCGTTTGCCTGAGTGCCGGACGGCGGTGCTTAAGGCACCGCTTTTGTTGCTTCACCGATTCCCGTAACGGGAATCACTTCTTCTTCGGCGAGACCACCATCACCAGTTGTCTGCCTTCCAGCTTGGGATACTGCTCCACCTGGGCGAGCTCACCGAGATCGTTCTTGATCCGCTCGATGAGTCCGGTACCCAGTTCCTGGTGCAGCATCTCCCGGCCGCGGAACCGGATGGTCACCTTGGCCTTGTCGCCCTCTGACAGGAAGCGTGTCAGGTTGCGCAGCTTGATCTGGTAATCGCCCTCGTCCGTGGTGGGGCGGAATTTCACTTCCTTGACCTGGATCTGTTTCTGTTTCTTCCGTGCGGACTGCTGCTTCTTGTTCTGCTCGAAGAGATACTTGCCGAAATCCATGATCCGGCACACCGGCGGCTCCGCCGTGGGCGATACCTCCACCAGATCCAGCCCGGCTTCTTCGGCCTGCTGGATGGCTTCGCGTGTGTACAGGATGCCGATCTGCTGGTCGTCCGCTCCGATGACGCGGACTTTTGGCGCCGTAATCTCCCCGTTCCGCCGGGCACGTTTTTCAGAACTGATTGCCGATCCTCCAAAAACAAGCCCGAACCCGCGCGATCATGGCCTCCTGCCGGCGGTGTTCAGGCGAAATCTCCGCGACGCGCCACCTCGTCCGCCAGTCGCCGGGCCAGTTCCTCGAGCTTGAGGCTGCCCAGATCCTGGCCGGTACGGGTACGAACCGCCACGGAACCGGTTTCCATCTCCCGATCCCCGGTCACCAGAAGGTAAGGGATACGCTGGAGCGTGTGCTCGCGGATTTTAAAGCCGATCTTCTCATTTCTCAAGTCCGGAACGACCCGAAGCCCCTGATTTTTCAGGGTTTCAGTGATTTGAGCGGCATATTCGGCCTGGCGGTCGGTGATGGTCAGCACCACCGCCTGCACCGGCGCCAGCCAGAGCGGGAAACGCCCGGCATGGTGTTCGATCAGGATGCCCAGAAAGCGCTCCATGGAGCCGACAATGGCCCGGTGCAGCATCACCGGCACGTGCCGGCCGCCGTCCTCGCCCACGTACTCGGCCCCGAGCCGGCCCGGCATGGAAAAATCCACCTGCATGGTGCCCACCTGCCAGGCGCGGCCGATGGAATCCTTCATGTGGTACTCGATCTTGGGGCCGTAGAACGCGCCCTCGCCCGGCAGTTCCTGCCACGTCACGCCGCAGGCACTCAGGGCCTGCCGCAAGGCGGCCTCGGCCTGGTCCCAGACGGCATCGCTGCCCATGCGCTGTGTCGGCCGCAGCGCGATCTTGAGCGCGATGTCCTCAAAGCCGAAATCGGCATACACCGCCATGGCCTGCCGGTGGAAGGCGGTGACCTCGGACTCGATCTGGGCCTCGGTGCAGAAAATATGGCCGTCGTCCTGCACGAAGCCGCGCACACGCATGAGCCCGTGCAGGGCGCCGGAGGGCTCGTTGCGGGTACAGGAACCGAATTCGCCGTAGCGGATCGGCAGTTCGCGATAGCTGTGCAGGCCGTGGTTGTACACCTGCACGTGGCCGGGACAGTTCATGGGCTTCACCGCATACACCCGTTTTTCGGATTCGGTGAAGAACATGTTTTCCTTGAAATTGTCCCAGTGCCCGGACTTCTTCCACAGCGACACATCCAGAATCTGCGGGCAGCGCACTTCCTGATAGCCGCTCGCGCGGTACACCCCGCGCATGTATTGCTCGACCGCCTGCCACAAGGCCCAGCCCCTGGCATGCCAGAACACCATGCCCGGTGCTTCTTCCTGGGTGTGAAACAAATCCAGTTCGCGGCCCAGCCGGCGATGATCGCGCTTCTCCGCTTCTTCGAGCCGCGTCAGATAGGCCTTGAGTGCCTTCTTGTCCGCCCAGGCGGTGCCGTAAATGCGTTGCAGCATTTCGTTGTTCGAATCGCCGCGCCAGTAGGCTCCCGCCACCTTGGTGAGATGGAAGGCTTTCAGCCGGCCGGTCGAGGGCACGTGCGGGCCACGGCACAGATCAATGAAATCGCCCTGACGGTACAGCGAGATTTCCTGGTCCTCGGGGATGCTGGCGATGATCTCGGCCTTGTACTGCTCGCCCATGTCGCGGAAGAACTTCACGGCCTCGTCGCGCGGCATCACGCTGCGGCTCACCGGTTCGTCTTTCGCGGCGAGTTCCTCCATGCGCTGCTCGATGGCCGCCAGATCCTCGGTGGTGAACGGTCGCTGGTAGGCGAAGTCGTAATAGAAGCCATCCTCGATCACCGGGCCGATGGTGACCTGGGCTTCCGGGAACAACTGCTTGACGGCCTGCGCCAGCAGGTGCGCGGTGGAATGGCGGATGACTTCCAGCCCGTCCGCATCGCGTTCGGTGACGATGCTGAGGCTCGCGTCGTGTTCGATCCGGTAACAGGTGTCCACCGGCTTGCCGTCCACCTTGCCGGCCAACGCCGCCTTGGCCAGGCCGGGGCCGATGCTCGCCGCGACCTCGGCGACCGTGACCGGATGCTCGAATTCGCGTCGGGAGCCGTCAGGCAGGGTAATGGCGATCATACTGTCCTCACAGTGGCGACCGATACCAGAGGCCGCGTGTTTCGGGTTTCGAGAAACCGGGTTGCGAGTGTTTGGTAGGCGCGATTGGACTCGAACCAACGACCCCCACCATGTCAAGGTGGTGCTCTAACCAGCTGAGCTACGCGCCTGCGGGCCGCAAACGATACCGGAAACGGCCTGAATCAGCAAGATTAACCTCGGCACTAGCCCTCGAAAATATCGCTGTGGCTGCCGGTACGCGCCAATTCCAGTGCCTCGTCGTGCACCCGGTAAATGAGCAACCAATCCGGTGCAAGGTGCAAATCCCTGAATCCTGCCCAATCGCCCTTCAACGGGTGATCCTGATAGCGCGCCGGTAGCGGTTTGCCCGCCACGAGCAACTCCAGCACGTGTCGCAACTTGTCCATATCCTGACCGCGTTTGCCGGCCAGTTTGACATCGCGTTTGAACTGGCCGGAGCGAACGATTTCAAGCACATTCAGACGCCGAGATCTTTGAACAGGGCCCTGGTTGTCCTGAAACGCTTGCCACGGCCCCGCTCAAGCTCGCCGATCGCCTTGCGTGTAGTCACGTTCGGCACCTTCAAATCAAACGGAAGGCGCTGCTCTTCGGCAATGCGCACCATCAGGAGCCGGATCGCGTCCGAAATCGAGAGGCCCATGGCATCCAGTGCGGAAGCGGCCCGGTTCTTGGTGCGGTTATCAATGCGGGCACGGACGACGGTGTTGGCGGCAATACGCACGGCAGGTCCCCACAAAACGAAACAGATGGCCCTATTGTAGCTACAACGTGTCCGAAGTCAAATGTCCCCCGAATGCCTCACCCGGCTTTGGCCTCCGGCAAACCCATATCCACGTCCTGGATACGACGGATCTGGTCGCGCAGTTTCGCGGCCTGCTCGAATTCCAGGTTGCGGGCATGCTTGTGCATGTCCTGTTCGAGCTGCTTGATGAGCTTGAGGCGCTTGTCCGGCGCCATGACCTCGTACCGGGCGCGTTCTTCAGCGGCTTTCAGCGGCGTCGCGCGCCGGCTGCCCGGCGCAGCGGTTCGCGCACCTTCCATGACGTCGGCCACGGCCTTGCGGATACCCTGCGGGGTGATGCCGTGCTCGGCGTTGTAGGTCATCTGTTTGGCACGGCGCCGGTTGGTTTCGTCAATCGCGCGCTGCATCGAGCCCGTCACGCGCTCGGCGTAAAGAATCGCCCGGCCGTTCAGGTTGCGCGCGGCGCGGCCGATGGTCTGGATCAGCGAGCCCTCGGAGCGCAGGAAGCCTTCCTTGTCCGCATCCAGGATCGCCACCAGCGAAACTTCCGGCATATCCAGTCCTTCGCGCAGCAGGTTGATGCCCACCAGCACATCGAATTCGCCGAGCCGCAGGTCGCGGATGATTTCGGTGCGCTCCACGGTCTCGATGTCGGAGTGCAGGTAGCGCACCCGCACGGCGTGCTCCGCGAAATATTCCGTCAGGTCTTCCGCCATGCGTTTGGTCAGCGTCGTCACCAGCACGCGCTCATCGCGGGAAGCGCGCGCACGCACTTCGGACAAAAGATCGTCCACCTGACTGCGTGCGGGACGCACTTCCACTTCCGGGTCCACCAGTCCGGTTGGACGCACCACCTGCTCCACAGTCTGATCGGCATGGCGCTTCTCATAGGGCCCCGGTGTCGCGGACACGAACAAGGTCTGTGGCGCACGCGCTTCCCATTCCTCGAAGCGCAGTGGCCGGTTGTCGAGCGCGGACGGCAACCGAAAACCGTATTCCACCAGCGTTTCCTTGCGTGAACGGTCGCCCTTGTACATGCCGCCGAGCTGCGGAATGGTGACGTGGCTTTCATCCACCACCAGCATGGCGTTGGGCGGCAGGTAATCGAACAGCGTCGGCGGTGGTTCGCCCGGCTTGCGGCCAGAGAGATGCCGCGAATAGTTCTCGATGCCGCTGCAATAACCCAGCTCCGCGATCATTTCGATATCGAACAGGGTGCGCTGTTCCAGGCGTTGTGCTTCCACCAGTTTGTTGGCCTGGCGCAGCACTTCCAGCCGTTCGCGCAATTCGACTTTGATTTTCTCGATCGCTTCCAG
>DASSRV010000119.1:0-2846 GCA_035701605.1 Gammaproteobacteria bacterium | reverse complement strand
CGCAGGCAGGTTTTTGCTCCTGCAAAACCTGCATTTCCGCCATCCATGGCGGTCATGAGTGCGAGGGCAGTCGCGCAGCGACCACGCGACCGGGAGGACGGTTTTGGCTACTTTTGACGTTTCAAAAGTAGCCCGTCCGTGGGTACGGGAACCCACATGAAAAGGACGCGGCGAAGCCGCTACTAAATCAAGACTGGATACCGGCATTCGCCGGTATGACAAGAGAGGCGGTCGGCAGGTTTTTGCTCCTGCAAAATCTGCACTTCCACCATCCCTGGCGGTCGCACAGATACATGATATCCATCATCGCGCAAGTGCCTGTTGCAGGTTGAAGGGGTGTCAGGAATGACGATGAATAGATGAATCAGGACTTCCTTGGCCAGATTGTTGCCTTGATTCTGCATTTGCAGAATACTGGACCGAAATACTCAACCCGGGATTCCTGAAAACGATGAAAAAGATACCGGCCGCAGGGCTCCTTGTCGCCCTCATGCTTTGCTGTCATGGCGTTAGGGCCTCCACCCATCCGGTGCTTGACTTTGGTATCGCCCGTGGCGGCGACAAAGTGGCTGGCGCAAGTTTCTTCGTCGGCGGCGATTCGAGTATTCATGCCGGCGACGCCTACTACATCAATGCCGGTGTGCTGCACCGGTTCCCGGACTCCAATTGGGGTTTCAAGAGCACAGTTGGATATTCGTTTGCCGCCATTCCACGCTACGGCGACAACTTCAGCTTCCGCCGGGTTCCGCTGGAATTCATCTCGATTTACGGCTTCGGAGACCAGAATTTCGGATTCGGCATCACCTGCCATATCAACCCGTGGTTCGACGGCAATGGTCACACACCGGACATTCACTACAGAAATGCCGTGGGCATGTTATTGCAGTATCAATATCGGGTGTTCGGCGTACGTTATACGCATATTCGCTACAAGGCCCAAGGCACACCGGGCAATCCCACCCTGGACGCCAGCAGTATCGGTCTGTTCCTGACAGTCCGGTTCGGGGAATGAGTTTGTCATTCCGGCCATGGATTGGCCGGAATCCAGTGCCAGGGAGGGTGAGGTGAATTCAGTGAATCCCGACCTGCGGCCGGGATGCTAATTAAGAACTGGGCCCAGGCCTTCGCCGGGGCGACAACAAACATCGTAATAACCACCTGCTCTGTTATACCGGCGAACGCCGGTATCCAGTCCAAATGAAGACCCCCGGCCTGCGGCCGGGATTCCGATCAAGAACTGGACTCCGGCTCGGTCGAAGCCCGGCCTGTCCTGAGCTTGTCGAAGGGCCGGAGTGACGGGGTTATACAGGCACTCCTTCAGACAGCAGCGATCCCTATTGCTCCCATTGCCGCTGCAATATCGTCAGCAGTTTGCGGATTTCCGGACCGATCTGCTTGAGTTCGGCGTGATGCGCAAGCGTCAGTTTCTCCAGCATGGCGAGACCATTGCCGGTGAACAGGACTTGCACCTGACGTCGGTCGCGCTTGCCGGGCACGCGCTTCACGAAACCGAGCCTGGCAAGCCGGTTGATGAGCCCCACCGCGCTGTTGTGCCGGACTTGCAGGCGTTTTGCCAGCGCCCCGATGGTGGGGTGCCCTTCCCCGCTGTAACCCCGTATCACCAGCATCATCTGGTGCTGCTGCGGTGTCAGGCCGAGACCACTGGCAATTTCCTCGCTGATGCGCAGAAACCGGCGCAAGGCCGAACGGAACGCCACCAGTGTCTGGTAATCAATATTGCCGTCCCGGCCGGATTTCCTTGTCATACACTCACCCACTGTGGATTTATATCGTACTACGATATATCATACCGCCGCGCCGCCGTCCGCGGCAACGGATTCTCTGTTTCGTTTTGGGGAACTGCATGTTCAAGCGTCTTTACACCGCCGTCGCGCCTGCCTATTCCGACGACGGCCTGCGCCTGCTGATTCTGTCCGTGCTGGGCGCGATTATCGGCCTGGCCTCGGGCTTCGCAGCGTTCCTGCTCTACAAGCTGATTGCGCTCACCACCAATGTGGTGTTCTTCCATCACGCCAACTGGCACTTGCCCAGCATTGAATCGAATCCGCTCGGCTTGTGGATCATCATCGTCCCGGCGCTGGGCGGCATCGTGGTCGGCATCATGGCGAAATATGGCAGCGACAAGATTCGCGGCCACGGCATCCCGGAAGCCATGGAAGCCATCCTGCTCAACAAGAGCCGCATCGCGCCGCGCGTCGCCATTCTCAAACCGCTGTCGGCTGCGGTTGCCATCGGCACCGGCGGCCCGTTCGGCGCGGAAGGTCCCATCATCCAGACCGGCGGCGCGCTCGGCTCGCTGGTCGGCCAGTTAATTCGCATGACTGCGGCGGAACGCAAGGTCCTACTCGGCTGCGGTGCGGCCGCCGGCATGGCGGCCACCTTCAGCACGCCCATCGCCGGCGTGATTTTCGCCATCGAACTGATGTTGTTCGAGTTCCGGTCGCGTTCCTTCATCCCGCTGGTGATCGCCACTACCATCGCCACCACCGTGCATGTCGTCATGATCGGCCCCGGCCCGATGTTCACCGTGCATCACGTGAACTTCGATATCAATCACGGATTGCCGTTCTATCTGCTGCTGGGTATCTTCTGCGGCTACGTGGCGATCATCATCAGCCGCTCGCTGTTCTGGATCGAGGATCAATTCGAAAAGCTGCCGCTGGACGCGATGTGGTGGCCGGCCATCGGCGGGCTCGGGCTCGGCGTCATCGGTTATTTCTTTCCGCGCGTGCTGGGCGTCGGTTACGGTACCATCTCCGACATCCTCAACAACAACCTGCCGCTCATGATTCTGCTCGGGATTTTCGTGTTCAAGACCCTGGCAC
>DASSRV010000118.1:0-10144 GCA_035701605.1 Gammaproteobacteria bacterium | reverse complement strand
GGCCCGGCACACCGCAAGGTCCGCCCAGGCATAGGCTTGCGCCATGTCACTGATGAAAGTGGTCACGCGCGCGGACACGCCCTGCTCCCGATACGCCGCGGTGACGCGATCCACGTCCGCTGCACCGCATTGGTGCCAGACCTCGGGCTTGAGCGTGTCGCCGAGGCGCGCCAGCGCCAATGGCAGGCATTCATTCAGGATGCGCGCGCCCTGACTGCCGCCCAGCACCAGCACGCGCGGCGCGCCGTTGCGACCGGCGAAGCGCTCGGCCGGCGCCGGCAACGCCGCAATGTCGGCGCGCACGGGGTTGCCCACGTATTCGGCCCGGCGCGATGCGGGGAAACTGCCCGGGAAACCTTCCATCACGCGCTGGGCAAGCCGGCTCAGCACCCGGTTGGTCAGGCCCGGCACCGTATTCTGTTCGTGCAGCAACAGCGGGAAACCCGCCAGTCTTGCCGCGAGCCCGCCGGGACCGCTCGCGAAACCGCCCATGCCGAGTACCGCGCCCGGGCGCAAGCGCCGCAGGATACGCCAGGCCTGCAGCACGCCACGCGCAAGCGCGAACGGCGCTTTCAAGCGTGTCGCAATGCCCTTGCCGCGCACGCCGCCGATTTCGATCCATTCGATGTCCAGACCGGCTTCCGGCACCAGTCTGGCTTCCAGCCCCTGACGTGTACCGATCCATGTCACCGTGTGGCCGCGGCCACGCAATACTTCCGCGACTGAAAGCGCCGGGAAGACGTGGCCGCCGGTCCCACCCGCCATGATGACGAAGGTCATGACGCGACCTCCCGATCCAGCCAACTGCGCCCGGTACGGGTTTCGCGATCCACGCGCAGGATCAAGCCCACGGCCGTGCAGGTCACGATCAGGCTGCTGCCGCCATAACTCATCATCGGCAGGGTCAGTCCCTTGGTCGGGAGCAGGCCCATGTTCACGCCGATGTTGATGAAGGCCTGCAAACCGATCCACACGCCCAGACCGAACGCGAGGCAGGCGGCAAACATCTGCTGGCCGGCGGCGGCGCGGCGTGCAATCACCATTACGCGCCAGGTGAAAGCGAGATACAGGCCGATCACCAGCAGCGAGCCGAGCAGGCCGAATTCCTCGGCCAGCACCGCGAACAGGAAATCGGTGTGCGCTTCCGGCAGGTAGAACAGTTTCTGCACGCTCTCGCCGAGACCGACACCGAACCATTGTCCGCGGCCGATGGCGATCAGCGACTGGGTCAACTGGAAACCGCTGTCGAAGGGATCGCTCCAGGGATTCAGGAACCCGGTGAGCCGCGCCAGCCGATACGGCGAGGTCACGGTCAGCAGCACGAAGCCGATGGCACCGAGCAATACGAACACCGCGAAATCGCGCAACCGTGCACCGCCGAAAAACAGCATGGCCATGGCCGAGGCAATCAGCACGATGGCGGCGCCAAAATCCGGCTCCGCCAGCAACAGCAGCAGCGCCGCGCCCAGCAGCAGCATCGGCTTCAGCACGCCCCGGAAACCCTGCACCAGTTCCTGCTGGCGACGCACGATGTACCCCGCCACGTACATGAGGATCAGCAGCCGCGCCGGCTCCGACACTTGCAGATGGAACGGGCCGAGCGCCAGCCAGCGGATGCTGCCATTCACGTGATGCCCGATGCCCGGCACCAGCACCAGCACCAGCAGCACGAACGCGAACACCAGCAGCAGAAAACCGGTGCGCCGCCATAGGCCGAGGGGCAGGCAATACGCACAGGCCGCACCCGCCACGCCGACCATGGCGAACATCAGTTGCCGCTCCAGGTAATAGAACGGATTGCCGGTGGCCTTGTCGGCCAGGGAAATGGATGCGGACGCCACCATCACCAGGCCGAAGACGAGAATGCAGCCTGCCAGCGTGAGCAGGGTGCGGTCCGGTCCGGGTGGAGCACTGCCGCCGGCGACGGTGGGCTTCATGTCAGCCATCGGCGAGCCTCCTTGCCGCCTGCGCGAACACGCGCCCGCGGTGCTCGAAGTTGTCGAACATGTCGAGACTGGAACAGGCCGGCGACAACAACACCCGGTCGCCGGGTTGAGCATGGCGTGCCGCCGCCTGCACCGCGGCCGGCATGTCCTGCACGCGCTCAATCGGGAGCCGCCCCGCGATCGCGGCCTCGATGGCCGCTGCGTCGCGTCCCAGGAGCACCACGGCGCGCACCTTGCCGACCAGTGCGGCCGCCAATGGCGTGAAATCCTGGCCCTTGCCGTCGCCGCCCGCGATCAGCACCAGTGGCCCGGCAAGCCCGGACACGGCCGCCAGCGTGGCGCCCACGTTGGTACCCTTGGAATCGTCGTACCAGTCCACGTCGTTCACACGCGTGACGAATTCCATGCGGTGCGGCAGACCGCGAAACCGTTGCAGGGCGCTCAACATGGCCGGCATCGGCAGACCCGCCGCCTCGCCGAGCGCCAGTGCGGCCAGTGCGTTGGCAAGATTGTGATCGCCGTGCAGATGCAGCGACGAGGCCGCAAGCAGACGCGTTTCGCCGTGCGCCAGCCAGCGTTCGCCTGCGTGCAGGACCAGACCAAATTCCTGCGCACGTGGCGCACCCAGCCCGAAACTGATGCGCGTGCCGGCCGCGGCACCCATGTCGCGTACCCGCGGGTCGTCACGGTTCAGCACCGCGGTGTCGCAATGCCGGAACACGCGTGCCTTGGCTGCCGCATACTCGTCGAGGGTCGCATAACGATCCATGTGATCCGGCGACACATTCAGCACCGTGGCCGAGGTGCAATGCAGTGAATCGGTGGTCTCGAGCTGGAAACTCGACAGCTCCAGCACGTAAAGCTCCGGCTCGGTTCCGCTCAACAGCTCCAGCGCCGGCGTGCCGAGATTGCCGCCGATCCGGACCTTGCGACCGGCCTGCTCCGCCATCAGGCCCACCAGGGTCGTGACAGTGCTCTTGCCATTCGAGCCGGTGATGCCGATGACCGGCGCACGGGCGTGCTGCGCAAACAATTCGATGTCGCCCAATACGGGCAGACCCATGACGCGCGCTTTCATCACGAACGGCGTGGACACCGGAATCCCCGGCGACACCACCAGTTGATCCGCGTGTTGCAGTGCGTCTTCGGAAAAACCGCCCACGAACACCGCCACGTCCGGCATCTGCTCGCGCAGATCCTTGAGACCGGGCGGTCGTTCGCGACTGTCGGTCACCGCGAGTTCGACTCCGCGCGCCACCAGAAAACGCGCGCAGGCGAGCCCGGTACGGCCGAGGCCGACTATCAGCGTGCGGGTACCGGTGGTTTGCAGTCGCATGAGCATCCCTCACCGCACCTTGAGCGTGGACAGGCCGATCAGCACCAGGATCACGGTGATGATCCAGAAGCGCACGATCACGCGCGGCTCCGGCCAGCCCTTGAGCTCGAAATGGTGATGCAGCGGCGCCATGCGGAAGATGCGCTTGCCGGTGAGCTTGAACGAGCCCACTTGCAAGATCACCGACACGGTCTCCACCACGAACACGCCGCCCATGATGCAGAGCACGATTTCCTGGCGCACGATCACCGCCAGCGTGCCGAGCGCGGCGCCCAGCGCCAATGCACCGACGTCACCCATGAACACCTGTGCGGGATAGGCGTTGAACCACAGGAACCCCAGCCCCGCGCCCACCAGTGCACTGCAATACACCACCACCTCGCCGGCGCCGGGCAGATAGGGAATGGAAAGATAGTGCGCGTAATTGAAATTGCCGGAGGCGTAGCCGAACACGCCGAGTGCGCCGCCCACCATGACAGCCGGCATGATGGCAAGGCCGTCCAGACCATCAGTGAGGTTGACCGCGTTGCTGGTGCCGACCACCACGAAATAGGTGACGACGATGAACGCCGGTCCGAGCGAAAGCGAAACGTGTTTCAGGAACGGCACGATGTAGGTGACCTCGACCGCGCCATGATGGCCGAAGTACAGGGCGCAGGCGGTACCGACGGCGAATACCGACTGCCAGAAATACTTGCTGCGCGCGGACAGGCCCTTCGAGTTCTTCAGCACCAGCTTCTTGTAATCGTCCGCAAAACCGATCAGCCCGAACGCGGTGGTCACGCCCATCAACAACCACACGTAACGGTTGTGCAGATCCGACCACAACAGCGTCGCAATCAGGATCGCGGCCAGGATCAGCGTGCCGCCCATGGTGGGTGTACCGGCCTTGGTCAGGTGCGACAGCGGACCGTCGTCGCGCACGTTCTGCCCGACCTTGAGGATGGCAAGCCGCCGGATCAGCACCGGCCCGGCCACAAACGAGAACACCAGCGCCGTCAGCACGCCGAGAATCGCGCGCAAGGTGAGGTAGGTGAACACGTTGAACACCGGATGGAAGCGCGCCAGGTAATCGGTCAACAGCAGCAGCATCTGTTCAGCTCCCGTTCACGGCCCGGTCCACGGCCTGGTTCGCCCGAAGCGCATTCACCACGCGCTCCATCTTCATGCTGCGTGAACCCTTCACCAGCAGCGTGACGCCGGATGGCGGCTCGTGTCGCAGTACCGTCAGCAGATCGTCCAGCACCTCGAAATGCCGTGCCGCAGCATCGAAGCGTTCGCTGGCGGCGCGACTCAACCGGCCCAGCGTCAGCAGTTGCGCGATGCCGGCGCGGCGCGCGTACTCGCCCGCTTCCGCATGCAGGGCCGACGCCTCCGCGCCGAGTTCGCCCATGTCGCCCAGAATCAGCCACACCGGCGCGCCGAGGCTGACGGCAAAATCCACCGCCGCGCGCAGGGACAGCGGGTTGGCGTTGTAACTGTCGTCAATCAATTTGCAGTCGTTGATGCCGGCGACCGCCAGCAACCGGCCTAATGTCACCGGTACCTCCGCGAGCGCGGCGGCGGCTTGCGCCAGCGGCACGCCCGCGGCACCGGCCGCGGCGAGCGCTGCCAGCGCGTTGCTGATGTTGTGCCGGCCCGGCAGCGACAATTGCACGTCCGCCGAGCCCTGCGGCGTGACTGCACGGAATCGCCACACGCCATGCTGATGCGTGAGCGATCCCGGGGCAGGATGAAAATCCGCGGCCTCGCTGAACCCGAAACTGCGGCAGGTCGCCCGCGTCATGGCGCGCCAGGTACCGGCATGCGCATCATCGTGATTGATGACCGCGACGCCGTCGCCGCCAAGCGCAGCAAACAGCGCGCCTTTCTCCTGTGCCACGCCGGCGATGCTGCCGAGAAATTCCAGGTGCGCCGCGCCCGCGTTGGTGATGACGCCGATGCTGGGCGCAGCCAGTTGCGCGAGATACGCGATCTCGCCCGGATGATTGGTACCCATCTCGATGACTGCGGCGCGATACACGGCGTCCAGTTCAAGCAGGGTAAGCGGCACGCCGACGTCGTTGTTGAGATTGCCGCGCGTCGCCAGCACCGGGCCCTGACTGCGCAGAATCCGCGCCAGCATTTCCTTGAGCGTGGTCTTGCCGCTCGAACCGGTCACGCCGATGACCGGAATCCGGAACTGCCCGCGCCAGTGCGCGGCCCAGGCACCGAGCGCGCGACGCGTGTCGGTCACCACGACCTGCGGCAGCGTGCTGCCCGCGAGCGGCCGCTCCACCAAGGCCCCGGCGGCACCGCGATGTTCGGCCGTGGCGAGAAATGTGTGGCCATCGAAGCTCGCACCGGAAAGCGCGACAAACAGCTCGCCCGCCGCAAGCGTGCGGGTGTCGGTCGAGACACGCGTGAAGCTGCGGTCCGCGCCATGCAGCTCGCCGCCCGTCACGTGTGCCACTTCCGCGAGTTGCCGCATACTCATGCGTCTGCCTCCCGCAACAGCGCGCTGACGGTGGCGCGATCGCTGTAGGGCAGGCTTTCGCCGTCGACAATCTGGTACTCCTCGTGTCCTTTGCCGGCCACCAGCACCGCGTCGCCCGGCGCGGCGGCGTGCACGGCCGAGGCCACTGCCTGTGCCCGCTCGCGCTGCACACTGACGTGCGCGCGGGACTCGATGCCGGCCAGGATGTCCTTGATGATGGCGTCGCCGTCCTCGGTGCGCGGGTTGTCGTCGGTCAGCACCACGCGGTCGGCGTGGCGATCAGCGATGTGCCCCATCTGCGGACGCTTGCCGCGGTCGCGGTCGCCGCCGCAGCCGAATACACACCACAAGCGGCCGCGGCAATGCGCGCGCGTCGCCAGGAGCGCCTTCTCCAGCGCATCCGGCGTGTGCGCGTAATCCACCACCACCAGGGGCTGGCGCGCGCCGCCGCCGAAGCATTCCATGCGACCCGGCACCGTCCGTGCGCGACTCAGTGCATGCAGTGCGTCGGCAAACGGGAAATCAAAGGCCAGCAGCGCGCCCAGCACCGCCAACAGGTTGGCGGCATTGAAATGGCCGAGCAGGCGTGAATCCACATGCCCGGTCCCGAAATCGCCGCTCACGTCAAAGTGCATGCCGCCGGCATGCAGTTCCAGCGCCTGTGCCTGCAACATGCGCGCGCCCGCGAGCGTGGCGCCGGCCAGGCTGTAGCCGGTGAGCGCGACACCGGACGGCAGCGTCGTCGCCAACTCGAGACCGAAGGCGTCGTCGAGATTGATGATCGCGTGTTTCAGCCCCGGCATCCCGAACAGGCGCCGCTTGGCCTCGCCATAGGCGTGCATGTCGCCGTGATAATCCAGGTGATCGCGCGTGAGATTCGTGAACACGGCGGTGTGCACATGCGTGCCCGCCAGCCGGCCCTGTTCCAGCGCGTGACTGGAAGCCTCCATGCTCACGTGGCGTGCGCCCTGCACGCGGAATTGCGCCAGCCAGGCTTGCACCTCAACCGCATCCGGCGTGGTATGGCTCGGCGTGCTCAGTTTGCCGTGCAGACCATACCCGACCGTACCCAGGATGCCGCAGGGATGCGACAGTTCGTGGAGCGTCTGCGCCGTGATCAGGCTGACCGAGGTCTTGCCGTTGGTGCCGGTGACCGCCATCACCTGCTGTGTCGCGGACGGGTCGCCGTGAAAGCGCGCCGCCAGCACCCCGGCACGCTGCCCGAGCTCCCGGATCGCGAACGCGGGAATGCCCTTGAGCGCAGTGAGATAGGGTTCCGCGCCGGCCGGGTCGTACGCAATGGCCACGGCGCCGCGCCGGATCACGTCCGCGCAATATTCGAGGCCGTGATGTTGACGCCCGCGCACCGCGAGGAACAGATACCCCGCGCGCACCGCGCCGCTGTGCGTAGTAATGCCCAGCAGCGCACGGTCCTCGCCGGCTGCTGTCGGCGCATCCGCACCCAGCACCTCGGCCAGGCTCACGCCATCGAGGCTGCGGGCGAGCGCATTCATGACGGATGCCTCAGGTTCACCACGTAAGCCGTGGTGGTGAGGTGGCTCAAGTCGTCGGGCGGAATGTCCAGGAGACGCAGCGCCCCGGTCATGACCTGGGAAAATACCGGAGCAGCCACCGTCGAGGCGTAATACTCACCCTTGCCGGGATCGCGAATCACCACCACCGTCACGAGCCGCGGATGGGTGGCCGGCGCCATGCCGGCAAACACGGAAATGTAGTTCTCCGGCGAATAGCCGCCGTTCACCGCGATGTGCGCAGTGCCGGTTTTGCCCGCAACGTGATAACCGAGGACATCGGCGCGCTCGCCGGTGCCGGCATCGGAGACCACGGTTTCCAGCATGCCGCGCAGGGTATTGGCGATACCGGCCGGAATCACGCGCGTACCGGCCGGCGCCTGCTCCAGTTTCACGAACGAGGGTGCGCGCCGGATGCCGCCGCCCGCCAACGTGTCATAGGCATCCGCGAGTTGCAGCGCGGTGATGGCAACGCCGTAGCCGTAGGAAATGGTTGCCTGGCGCGCCCGACTCCAGCCCTGCCAGGCCGGCAGCAAACCACCCACTTCACCCGGGAAACCGCTGCCGGTACTGTGTCCGAAGCCGAATGCGTTGAGCGTGTTCCACAACAACTGCGGTTGCAACGACAGCGCGACCTTGCTGGCGCCGACGTTGCTGGATTTCTCGATGATGGTGGTGAGGTTGATGGCTCCGTAGTCATGCTCATCGTGAATGGTGTAGCCGGAGACCTTGTAAAAGCCCGGCGAGGTATTGACGATGGACCCGGGCTGGTATCGGCCTGACAGCAGCGCCGCGACAATCGTGAACGGTTTCATGCTGGAGCCGGGTTCGAACTGGTCGGTGACCGCGCGGTTGCGGTACAGGTTGCCCTGATAATCGTCGCGGTTGTTGGGATTGAACGAGGGCTGGTTCGCCATCGCCAGCACTTCGCCGGTCTTGACGTCCATCACGATGATGGAGCCGGATTTCGCGTTCTGCTGCAGCACCGCCTGCTTGAGCGCACGGTAGGCGAGATACTGCACGCGCAGGTCAATGCTGGTAACGAGGTCCTTGCCGGGACGCGGTGCACGCACGTTCTCCACGTCCTGCACCGAATGGCCGAAACGATCCACGATCACGCGTTCGGCGCCCGGCACGCCGCGCAACCAGTCGTTGTAGCCGAGCTCCAGACCTTCCTGACCGCGATCGTCCACGTTGGTGAACCCCAGCACGTGCGCGGTGACTTCACCCGTGGGGTAATAGCGGCGGTATTCGCGCTGTGTATAAACGCCGGGAATATCCAGCGCCATGATCTTCCCGGCCTGGTACGGGTCCATGCCGCGCGCCAGATACACGAATTCCTTGTCGGCATTCTGTCGCAGCAGAGTCTCGAGATCCGGCACGCTCAGCTTGAGCGCGCCCGCCAGCGCCGGCAGGTCCGATTTCGCGGCGGCAAGTTCCTGCGGATTCATCCACAACGAGTCCACCGGCGTGGACACCGCCAAAGGCTCGCCGTTGCGATCCAGAATCATGCCGCGATGCGCCGCGACTTCAACCACGCGCAGATGCCGTTCCTTGCCCTGCGCCTGCAGAAACTGCCGGTCCACCACCTGCAAGTAAACCGCGCGCCCCAGCAACACCAGCGCCGCCAGCACGAACGTCGCCAGCGCCGCCACGCTGCGCCAGCGCCAACCGGTATCTTGTGCCTGACTGTCGTTCACGGCGGCACCACCACGATCTCGACCTGTTGCGGCAGCACCATGTGCAGTTTCCCCATCGCCATCTGCTCGATGCGCGCATGTGTGGACCAGGTGCTCTGCTCAAGCAGCAGTTGTCCCCACTCGACATTCAGGGCATCGCGCTGCTGACGCAGTTGCTGCATCCGGGCGAACAGCACGCGGTTCTCGTGGCGCGCATCCACCACCGCGAACGCGCTCAGCAGCGTGGCTACCAGCAGCAGTGCGATGACGGCACGGGTGAGTTTCATGCGCGTCGCTCCGCGACCCGCAGCACCGCACTGCGCGCGCGCGGATTGGCTTGCAACTCGTCCGCGTCCGGTCGCTTCGGTTTGCCGACCACGTGCAGCAATGGTGCCGGGCCGGTGACCTGCCAGGGCGCGGCCGGGTCCGGTGCTGCGGCACGCGCGTGATCGCGCATGAAGCGCTTGACCATGCGGTCTTCCAGCGAATGAAAACTGATCACCGCGAGGCGACCGCGCGGCGCCAGCACCCGCAGGCACTGTTCGAGACAGGCGCGCAGTTCCTCGAGTTCGCGGTTGATGTGGATGCGGATCGCCTGGAAGGTGCGCGTGGCCGGATGTTTGTTGCGTTCGCGGGTGGGGATCGCGGCGCTCACCAGCTCCGCCAGGCGCAGCGTACTCGTGATGGGCGCGAGCGCGCGTGCCGCGACCAGGGCGCGCGCAATACGACGGCTGAAACGCTCCTCGCCATAGCGGAAAATGACCTCGGCAATGTCCCGCTCCGGTGCGCGTGCGAGCCAGTCGCTGGCCGCCTCGCCACTGTCCGGGTCCATGCGCATGTCGAGCGGGCCATCCTGAAGGAAGCTGAAGCCGCGACGCGGATCGTCGAGCTGCGTGGAGGACACGCCAACATCCAGCAACACCCCATTCACCTGCCCTGACACATTCGCCTCCCGAGCGATGCGCTCCAGCATGGAGAAAGTCCCCCGATGCACTTCAAACCGCGGCTCGTCGGCAAATGCCGCCCGGGCCACCTGTACCGCGTCGGGGTCGCGGTCAATCGCAATCAGGCGCCCGCCGGTACCGAGCCGCGCCAGAATCGCGCGGCTGTGTCCGCCACGCCCGAAGGTGCCATCCATATAGATGCCCTCCGGTTGCACCGCGAGCGCATCCACC
>DASSRV010000117.1:0-7923 GCA_035701605.1 Gammaproteobacteria bacterium | reverse complement strand
CCATCGGCAGCGTGGCCGGACCCTTCGACAGTTTCCTGGCCCTGCGCGGCCTGAAAACCCTGGCGCTGCGCATGGAGCGACACGCTGCCAACGCGCTCGAACTCGCTGCCTGGCTGGAGCGGCATCCCGCGATCGAACGGGTGATCTATCCGGGCTTGCCGAGCCATCCGCAGCACGCGCTGGCGAAAAAGCAGATGCGCAGCGGCGGCGGCATGCTCACGATCTTTCTGAAAGGCGGCGAGCCGGAAGCACGCCGTTTCCTGGAACGCTGTGAACTGTTCACACTGGCGGAAAGCCTGGGCGGGGTGGAAAGCCTGATCGAGCATCCCGGCATCATGACGCACGCTTCGGTACCGGTTGAAACACGCGCTGCGCTCGGCATCAGCGACACGCTGGTGCGGCTGTCGGTGGGCGTGGAAGACGTGACGGACCTGCGCGCGGATCTGGAGCATGCCCTGGGTTGAAGCATGCGTGCGGACAAGACCGGTGAACATGAAAAAGCACGGGGGCGTTGCCGCCCCCGTGCTTTTTTGATTACGCCGAGCCGGACAGAATCCGGCGCGACATGGTCTTAGTGCTGACCGCCGCCAGCCGGAGGCGGAGTCTGCTCGGCCGGCTTGGCGGCCGTGCCGGCGGCCGGAGCCGCAGCCATGGTTGAAGCAGCCGGTGCGGCGGCCGGAGCTTCGGCAGCCGGAGCAGAAGCCGGGGCTTCGCTTTTGCCACAGGCCGGCAGGGCCAGGGCAAGCGCGGCGGCGGAAAGGACAACAGCAAATTTCTTCATGATTGATACACCACCAGATGTAAGAGGGAAAAAGGACGTAACCCCATGATACTACTCGCCGATTTTCCAATGCAAACCGCGCGATCGGGCGCAGATTCTAGACAATCCGCGGAAAAACGGCGCTGTTCCGCGAGCAAAATTTATTTTTGCATTGAAATCAGTGACCTGCGAATATCCCGGCCTTGCATAAGGCGCCGTTACGGTGTGCGGGACGCTGATTTGCGCGGGGATGCCTAATGCAGCCTGCGGCGTTTGCATGCGAGGTGCTGGCGAGCGGCTGGTGCGTATGCCCGGGTTTTATTTCGCCGGCACGTACCGGTGTCCTGCGCGAGGTCGCGCAGCGGGCGTGGGGACAAGGCCGGTTTCACCGGGCCGGAATCGGGCGCGGCAGCACGGTCGGCGTGCGCGAAGATATCCGCGGCGACTCCATCCTGTGGCTCGACGAATACGAGTCAACGGCGGTGCATGAATTCCTCGCCACGGACATCGCTGCGTTGCAGCAGGCATTCAATGCGGCCGGATACCTCGGCCTGCATGAATTCGAGGGTCAGTTCGCGGTGTATCCCCCCGGTGCGCGCTACGCGCGGCATCTGGATCGCTTTCGCGATCATGACGCGCGCGTGATCTCGCTGGTGCTGTACCTGAACGCCGATTGGAACAGCGCCGATGGCGGCGAGTTGTGCCTGTATCCGGGTGCCGACACGGTGACGGTATTGCCGGCGACCGGCACGCTGGTCGGCTTCCTGAGTGCGGAAGTGCCGCACGAAGTGCGCCCGGCGCGGCGCGAGCGTTTCAGCCTGAGCGGCTGGTTCCGGCGCCGCGCTTGAAACACTTCAATCCGATTACCGGGTGACTTCAAAGGCGAACCGGAAACCGCTGTCCACCGGCTGATCCGCCAGCACCCGGAATGCGCAGCGCTGATCGCCGTCCTGAAAGCGCTTCTCACGCACCACGCGTACCCCCAGGAGGCGGCTGAGAGTGGACACGGTTACGCTGCACAGACGCGGACGTTGCAGGGCGAGATTGAGATAGGGGCAGTTGTGCTCCACCAGCACATAGCCGTGCGCGTCCCGCTCAATCGAGGTATAGGGATCGTCCTGGAAATAGATCCCTTTCAGCGCCTGGATTTTTTCCGCCAGCGATTTTCCTGCCAGCCGGTGTTCCCATTGCGCGACTTGCTGATCGGTGAGCGCGGTCAGCAACTTGGTGAGCGCCGCCGGACCGAGTTGCTCGGCGACCGCGTCCACCAGCGTCATGGACAGGTCGTCGTAGCGCTTCGGGAACAGATGATCGCCGGCGGGCGTCAACATGAAACGTATCGGCGGTCGGCCTGCCTGGTGTGATGCGGTGACTGCGGCACGCGTCACCCAGCCCTCGTGCTCCAGCAGTTTCAGGTGCTGGCGCGCGGCTTCGCGGGTGATGCCCAGTCGCAGGGCCAGCTCACCGGCCGCGAGCGGACCATGCTGCTTGATGTAGCGCAGCAGGTCGCTGCGCGCGTCCGGGGGTGCCCCTGCGGATCGCGCTTGGATTTCAGGCCGGTGGCGCATCATGGCGGTCCGATCTTCCAATACCGTACTGATAGACCAGTTGCGCGCCGGCATAGGCGCCGATCAACACGATGATCCAGCCCAGTACGGACAGTGCGAGTCCGCCCCAGGCCACGGCCGCCGTAACGGTGCCCTGCCGTGGTCGCAGCAGCAGATCGAACAGGAACACGCACCATGCGCTGCCCATGAGCAGCAGGTGGCGCTGCGCAACCGCTCCTGCCGGGTGCGTCGCGGGAATGGCCAGGAGATCCATCATGCCGGCGGCCATGGCGGCGAGCGCACTGGCGCAGCCGATGACGAGCAGCCACCAGGAAATCTGCCACCACACGGGCTGATGCAGGCCGACAAACAGGGCATCCGTCACCGGCACCGCGCTCCAGCAGGCCACCGGAAAATGCACCAGGGCCGGGTGCAGGGGATGACCGCCGAGCCGCAGACCGCGCATGGTGGCAGCCCCGCTCAGGCCGAAGCCTGCTGGTAAATCGCGGTGAGCAGTGTCAGGAACCCGATCACCGCCACCAGCGCGTGGATCACGATCACCGCTTTCGGATGCGACTGCCGACGCACATGGAAGGACAGCAGGTAGAAACCGCCCAAGGCCGCGATCACCAGGATGACGAGCGCGATCAGCGCCGTGCTGCCGGCCGCGCCCAGGAGAGCGGCGACGATGAGCAGGACCAGGCCGCTGGCGGCCAGGATGCCGTGGCCGGCGGCCAGGGCCACGGGGATGGGCTGCTGCCTGAAAACACGTATGGCCATGACCAGTCCGCCGAGCGCGCCCAGGGCAAACAGGATGGCGGCAATGATGAGCAACATGGTGGAATCCTCCGGGTGGTTGTTAATATAGCAAGAGAATACTTGCTAAATATAGCAGAATCGGCTAGTTTGTAAAGACCCGCACCACCGGAGAGTCCCATGAGACTGTCAGCCCCTACCCCCGCACCTGCCGTTGCGCTGACCGACATCTACGGCAAGCCCATCCGCATCAATGGCACCGGCCGCCGCACCCTGCTGTCGTTCTTCCGCGATGCGGCCTGCCCGTTCTGCAACGTACGCATCTTCGAACTGACCCAGCAGCACAGGAACCTGTCGGCGCTGGGCCTGGACATCGTGGCGGTATTTGCCTCCACGCCCGAGGAGGTCAAGCGCTTCGTGGCACGCCATCCCCGGCCGTTCCGGGTCGCGGCCGAGCCGCAGCTCACCGCCTATGAAACCTATGGCATCGAGAGCTCGCTGCTGCGCAAGCTCAAGGCCATCGTGTTGCGGATTCCGACCCTGATCCGCGGCCTGCGCATCGTGGGTCTGGCCGGACTCAATACCAACAACCTGATGCCGGCGGATTTCCTGATAGACGAGGAGGGGCGCATCGTGGAAGCGTATTACGGCAGCGATGCCGGCGACCGCATCCCGTTCGAACGCATCGAGCTGTTTCTGGCGCGCGGTATCGTGAAACGGGGCATGAGCGGCACACCAGCTTGATGCAGGCGGACGGCTGGGGCACACTGCGGCGCGTATCCCCCCGCCAGCCGGAGTCCGCATGATCAGCCTGCCGAATGTGCCACAGTCTCCGGGTCAGGTGTTGTCAAAAGGCATCGAGATCGGCGTCAACAGTTACGTCCGGCTGATTCTGTTTACCAGTCTGGTCGGATTCATCGGCCTGATACCGGTGCTGTACCTGGCCTTGCACATCGGCGATACCACCGTGAGTGCCGATGTGCTGAGTGAAGCGAGGGATGCGGGCTGGTACCTGATCGAACTGGCATGCCTGCTCGCCAATGCGCTGATTCAGGGCATCCTGGTCATGCGTCTCGACAACCTGGTGCAGCGCGGCAACGTGGATTTTCATGCCGAATGGCAACGCGGATTGCACGCCCTGTTGCCGTTGTTCATTGCCAGCGTGGTGTTTTTATGCGCCCTGATCGTCGGTTACGTGCTGCTGATCGTACCCGGCGTGATCCTGACCATTTCGCTGCTGTTTTTCCAGTTCTGCGTGGTGCTGGACCGACAGGGACCGATCGCCGGCCTCAATCGCAGTCACACCCTGGTATGGGGCAACTGGTGGCGCACATTCGGCGTGGTCATTCTCATGGTGTTGCTGGTACTGCTGATCGTGGTCGTGTTGATGGTGCCGGTGGCCCTGTTGCTGGACATGCACCCCGCTGCCAGTGTCCTGACCGGCCGTGACCTGCTGGTGCGCGGTGTCATGCAGATGCTGGGTGCCGTGTTTCTCGGGCCGTTCGTGCTTGCCATCATGTACGTGCAATACCAGGACCTGAAACTCCGGCAAGCAAACACCGTGAGTGCGTAAAAGCATGTCGTCGGCGCCGGGCTCCGCCGTGGGGGATGTGCTGGCGGAAGCCGGGCGTGCGTTCCGTACCGGTATATTCACGGTGTTTCCCTGGATATTGGCGGCGGAAATCCTGGCTGCACTTCCGGTTGCGGGCGGCGGCGTATTCAATACGGACCTTTCAGTGCTGGGTCGGCCGCTTGCGCTCGGCGGGCTGCTCGTTTCCGCGCTCGTGCAGACCTGGCTGTATGCCATGGCGATCCAGCGTCTGACCAATAACGGACGCGCCGCCGCGCGTGCCGCGTTGCGGGCGATTCCGGCGCTGCTGATTGCCTATCTCATCTATGAAGTGCTGGTATTGCTCGGTCTGGGCATCGCCCTGATCCTGTTCCTGCCCACGGTGCTGCTGTTCGGCGTCGTGGCCGGCGTGATCGTGACCCTGATTCCGCTGGCACCGACGGCATGGCTGAGCACCGCGCTGGCGTTCTTCGCATTTCCCGCGGTGCTGGAAAGGCGTGGTCCGCTTGCCGCACTGGATCGCAGTTTCCGGCTCGCGCGCACACGCTGGGCACATGCCGCGCTGGTGGTGTCGGTGCCGGCAGGCGTCTTGTTGCTGGTGGCAATCGCGCAGGATGCGCTGCCGGTCTGGCATGCGGTACAGACTGCACAACACCTCATGGCACAGCTCCCGTCGCAGCCCGATCTGGCGCAGATGCAGGCGCTGCTGGATCGGGTTACGACACAACCGGCACCGGCTGCACATCCCCTGTGGCGCGCCTTATGCGTGCTGCTGTCGGCGCTGGCGTGGTGGTACACCCTGGCCGTGTGTCACGCGGAATACACGGCGCTCACGCGCATCGCCGGGACGCATCGCACCACAAGGCTTGAATCCGGATCGTGATTACTGGCTGGCGAGGGACGCCAGTTGTTCGGCCTGGAATTCGTTCATCAGCGGCACGATGAGATCATCGAGATCGCCCTGCAGGATATCGTCTATCCGGTACAGGGTCAGATTGATGCGGTGATCCGTGACCCGGCCCTGCGGAAAGTTGTAGGTGCGGATGCGCTCCGAGCGGTCGCCGCTGCCGACTTGCAGTTTGCGCGATTGCGCCTGCGCGGCCTGGGCCTTTTCGCGTTCCGCGTTCAACAGGCGCGCACGCAGCAGTGACATGGCGCGCGCACGGTTCTTGTGCTGCGAACGCTCGTCCTGGCATTCCACCACGATGCCGCTCGGCAGGTGCGTGATGCGGATCGCGGAATCGGTCTTGTTGACGTGCTGGCCGCCCGCGCCCGAGGCACGGAAAGTGTCCACCTTGAGATCGGCCGGCGCGATGTCCACGCTGTCCACTTCCCCGACTTCCGGCAGGATCGCCACGGTGCAGGCGGACGTGTGCACGCGGCCCTGCGCCTCGGTTTCCGGCACACGTTGCACGCGATGGGTGCCGGACTCGAATTTCAGGCGCGAGTAGGCGCCCTGACCGATGACGCGCGTGATGATCTCGCGGTAACCGCCGTGCTCGCCGGGATTCTCGCTCAGGATCTCGAGCTGCCAGCCCTGACGCTCGGCGTAGCGGGCATACATGCGGAACAGATCGCCCGCGAACAGCGCGGCTTCGTCACCGCCGGTGCCGGCGCGGATTTCCAGGAAGATGTTGCTGTCGTCGTGCGGGTCCCTGGGCAACAACAGTTTCAGCAGTTCCGGCTCCAGTGCGGCGAGGCGTGTGCTGGCTGCGCGCTGTTCCTCCCCGGCCAAATGCCGGATGCCGGCATCCGTGTCATGCAGCATGTCCTGCGCCGCAGCAAGGTCGTGTTCGGCCCCGGTGTAATCCCGGAATTGCCGTGCCACCGGTTCCAGTCGCGCGTATTCCTGCGACAGCTCGCGGAAGCGGCCGGGCGCCGCGATGACGCCGGGATCGGCCAGCAGATGCGCCAGTTCCTCATGACGCGCAAGCAGCCGTTCGAGCTTGTGGCGGATGGAGTCTTTCACGTGATGTCCGGTGGCTGCGGTTCAGTCTTTGTGTGACGGGTCCCTGTCAAGCCCGAATAATGCGCGTGCTTCCTTGACGATGTGTTCGCGCCCGGCCTGTGCCGCCTCCCGCAGGTAGGCGGTGGGAGCATGCAGCAGGCGGTTGGTGAGGGTATCGGCCAGAAAGTGCATGACTTCATCCGCACTGTGGCCATTGCGCAGCATCTGGCGCGCCTGTTCCAGGGTTTCGTCGCGGAGGTCGCCGGCGTGCTCACGCACCGCCCGGATGACGGGCACTGCGTTCAGTTCCTGCAACTGCTCGCCGAAGCGCCGCACATGGGCTTCGATCAGCGCATCGGCTTCGGCGGCGGCCTGCTGACGTGAACGCAGGTTTTCCTCTATCACGTTTTGCAGATCGTCAATCGTGAACAGATACACGTCGTTGAGCGTGGCCACGCTGGATTCGATATCGCGCGGCACCGCAATATCCACCATCAGTACCGGCCGGCGTTTGCGGGCGCCGAATGCGGCGGCCGCCGTGGCGCGTGTCAGCACGATTTCCGGGCTGCCGGTCGAGGCGATCACGATATCAATCTCGGCGAGGTGTGCGGGAATCTCGTGCAGGCCGATGGCGTAACCGCCGAACTGCTCGGCCAGGGCATGGGCACGGCTCACGGTGCGGTTGGCGATCACCATGCGGCCGGTGCCCTGCTCGCGCAAGTGCCGCGCCACCAGCTCGATGGTTTCGCCGGCGCCGATCAGCAGTGCGGTGAGTTTGTTGAAATCGGAAAAAATGCGGCGCGCCAAGTGCGTGGCGGTAAACGCAACCGACACCGGGTTTTCACCGATGCGCGTGTCCGTGCGTATCTGCTTGGCAACGCTGAAGCCGTACTGGAACAGGCGATGCAACTGGCCGTGCGCGGTGTGTTGCTGCTGTGCGAGCGCGTAGGCGCCCTTGATTTGTCCCAGAATCTGCGGCTCGCCCAGAATCATGGAATCCAGCCCGCAGGCGACCCGGAACAGGTGACGCGCCGCATCGTCATCGTGGTGCCGGTAGAAGCGCCGCGCCACGTCCGGATCGTCCGGTGTGCGCGCGTGCATCAGCCATGTGGAAAGCTGCTCCGCGCCATCCGGCCGATCCAGCCAGGCGTAGATTTCGGTGCGATTGCAGGTGGACAACAGGGCCGCTTCCGCGACGCCCGGCAGGGTGGTGATTTCGCGCAGCGCTTGCGGAACCTGCTCCGGCCCGAAACTCAGCCGCTCGCGGATGGCGACCGGGGCGGTGGCATGGCTGATTCCGAGGCTGAAAAACGGCATGGGTGTGGTCGTGCGGCGATGCGGC
>DASSRV010000116.1:0-6346 GCA_035701605.1 Gammaproteobacteria bacterium | reverse complement strand
GCCCGACATGGAAGTGGACGACCTGCCTGAAGACGTGATGCGCGGCCACGATGCACAACTGGACGCGGCGGTGAAATACCTGATGGACAAGATCAAGGCGCATCCGCTCACGCTGCCGCCGCCACCGCCACTGCTGCCGGCCTACCCGCCATCGGGACACGAATAGGCAATCCGCATCCTCGATCGGAACGGCGGCCTTCGGGCCGCCGTTTTGTTTGCGCGTTATTGAGCCGTCCGCAACGAATGCTGAAGCTGCTTGAATATGAAATATGCGATGCCCACTGCACCGGTGACCAGCGCCGGCAGCAGCAGCGCGGCAAACCGATAGCGCACGAACAATTCCGCGCCCAGCATTCCCCCGCCGACAAACCCCGCCAACAACGCGCCCAGCAGCAGAAAGTAGCGTGGCGCAACCGCTTTGCCGCGCAGCAGATGCCCGACCGCGATTCCGATGTCGGTTGTTACGCCGGTCATGTGGGTGGTGCGCACGATAGCGCCGCTGTAGGTGGTTACCATTGCATTCTGCAACCCGCAGGCAACGGCCCCCAGATACATGCCCGCACTCGAATGCCGTTGCAGATAGAATGCAGCCGCAAACAGCAGCGCGGATTCGATCGCCAGTGCCGCGCCATAGCGTCGCCCCAGCCGGGCGGTACTCTGCTGCACCACGAAACCGCCGATCACTGCCCCGAAAAAGAACGTCAGCACCAGCAAGCCGGTGATGCGGAGTTCGGCGTATTCACCGTTTGCCAGGCTGGCGGCAAAGGCCGACGCATTACCGGTGACATGTGAAAGCGGGTGCTGTAGGCCGAGCAGGCCGATTGCGTTCACCAGCCCCGCCACGCCGGCAAGCACCAGGCCGCCAACGAGAATCCAACCCGGAATCCTGCCGGTTTTCATACCGTCCTCATGAAAATACGGGGTAAGTCCCGGCAACCGCCGCGCGGATTATACGCATCGCAACCATCTTCCGTCTGCGTGCATCAAATCCGCATGACCACACGGCATGGCACCGGCAATGCCCCGGGAAAGTGCCCGGGCGGACACCCGGAAGTGTCCGCGGACAGGTTCGCGACGGCTGAACCCCTGCATTCAGGCCCGGAACAGCACCCGAACTACCCGCTTTATCGGGTTCGCTTTCGGTCACCGAGACTTGGCACGCGACTTGCATGATGAAAGACATGGAAACCAATACCTCGAAAAAAGTCGTCGGCATCCGGGACACCTCGGCGCAGGACCGGCCCATTGAAAAGCGCGTCAACCGCAAGCGGCTCGTGCTGTTCGCGGTCGGCGGCATCGCCGGTTTGCTGCTGCTGGCATGGTTGCTGCCCACGGCCTGGCGTCTGTTCACGGCCGGCGCCTCGGTCAGCGCTTCGCGCTTGCAGATCGCGACCGTGGAACGCGGCGCGTTCGTGCGCGACATCGCCGCCGATGGCCGCGTGGTGGCGGCGGTGAGCCCCACCCTCTACGCCACGTCCGCCGGCAACGTCACGCTCAAGGTCAATGCCGGGGACAAGGTCAAGAAGGGCCAGGTGCTCGCGATCATCGAGAGCCCGGAGCTCAGCAGCCGTTTCAATCAGGAAAGCTCGACCCTCGACAGCATGCAGACCGATCTCGAGCGCGAGCGCATCAATGCCAAGAAAGCCGCGCTCCAGACCCAGGAGGACGTGGACCTGGCCGGCGTCAAACTGGAAGCCGCCAAGCGCGAGATGAAACGCGCGGATGCGGCCTGGGGCTATCACGTCATCAGCGAACAGGATTACGCGAAAGCCAAGGACGATCTCACTGCCGCGCAGCTCGATTACGATCACGCGCTGGCCAGCGCCAAGCTCGACAAGGAAGGCCTGAATTTCGACGTGCGCACCAAGGAATTGCAGGTCAAACGCCAGCGCCTGCTGGTGCAGGACCTCAAGCGTCAGATCAATGAACTCACCGTGCGCGCGCCGGTAAGCGGCCAGGTCGGCCAGTTGCTGGTCGCACCGCGTGCGACCGTGGCGAACAACACCCAGCTCCTGACCGTGGTGGACCTGTCCGCGCTGGAAGTCGAGGTCACCGTGCCGGAAAGTTTTGCGCGCGATCTCGCCACCGGCATGCCCGCGGAAATCAGCGGCAACGGCAACACCTGGAAGGGCGTGGTGGGCGCCATCTCGCCCGAAGTGGTGAACGGCGAAGTCGCCGCGCGCGTACGTTTCGACGGCAAGCAGCCCGACGGCCTGCGCCAGAATCAGCGCCTGTCGGTACGCATCGTGCTGGATCAGCGCGACAACGTGCTGACGGTGGCGCGCGGCTCATTCGTGGACGAATCCGGCGGCCGCTATGCCTACGTGGTGCGCGACGGCATCGCCGTCAAGACCCCGGTCCGGCTCGGTGCCAGCTCCATAGACAAGATTGAGATCCTGCAAGGGCTCAAGGCCGGCGACAAAGTCGTGATTTCCGGTACCGACAATTTCAACGGCGCCGAGCGCGTCGCCATCAGTCACTGACCCACTCAACCCGCAAGGAATACAGCCATGCTCAAGATGACCCATCTGTCCAAGGTCTATCGCACCGAAGTGGTGGAAACCCACGCGCTGCGCGATTTCAACATTGACGTGAAGGAAGGCGAATTCGTCGCCGTCACCGGGCCGTCCGGCTCCGGCAAGACCACGTTCCTGACCATCGCCGGGCTGCTGGAAACCTTCAGCGGCGGCGAATACCACCTCGACGGCGTGGAAGTCAGCCGCATGAACGACAACGCACGCTCGAAAATCCGCAACGAGAAAATCGGCTTCATCTTCCAGGCCTTCAACCTGATTCCCGATCTCAACGTGCACGACAACGTGGAAGTGCCGTTGCGCTACCGCGGCATGAAAGCCGCCGAGCGCAAGCGCCGCATCATGGACGCGCTGGAGCGCGTAGGCCTCGCGTCACGCTTGAAGCACTACCCCGCCGAACTGTCCGGCGGCCAGCAGCAGCGCGTCGCCATCGCACGCGCACTGGCGGGCTCCCCGCGCCTGCTGCTGGCGGACGAACCGACCGGCAACCTCGACACCCAGATGGCGCGCGGCGTGCTGGAACTCATCGAGGACATCCACCGCGGCGGCGCCACCATCGTCATGGTCACGCACGATCCGGAACTCGCCGCGCGTGCACAACGCAACGTGCACATCATGGACGGTCAGGTGGTGGATCTGGCCGAAGAACCGCGCTTTCACGCCGCGCGCGAAGCGTCAGGTGCTGCCAGCCACGCCTGATCCGGACACACCGCGACGGAGTGAATACGCATGTTCGCCTACTATCTCGACCTCGCGCTGCGCAGCCTGAAACGCAACCCGGTGCTCACTGGGCTGATGGTGCTGGCGATTGCGCTGGGCATCGGCGCGGCAATGACCACACTGACGGTACTGTACGTGCTGTCGGGCGATCCCTTGCCAGGGCGCAGCGCGCACATCTACTACCCGCAGATTGATCCGCGCGACAAGAACGGCTACCAGCCCGGTGGCGAGCCGTCCGACCAGGTTTCCTGGATCGACGGAATGAACCTGCTACAGGCGCACCGTGCGGATCGCCAGGCGTTGATGACAGGGGGCGCGGTACCCATTCAACCCACCGGAGCAAACCTGGATCCGTTCTTTGCGCAGGCGCGCTATACCACTGCCGACTTCTTCCCGATGTTCGGCGTGCCATTCGAGTATGGCGCGCCATGGAACGCGCAAGCCGACGAGAACCACGCGCGGGTGGCGGTGATCTCGCGCAAGCTGAACGACAAGCTGTTCGGCGGCAAGGACAGCGTGGGCAAGACGATCAACGTGAACGACGCCAATCTGCGCATCATTGGTGTGCTCGATGCCTGGCGTCCCAATCCGCATTTCTGGGATCTGTATCAGGGCACCTATGGCGAAAACGAAGGTGTCTTCGTGCCGTTGTCCACCTCGATGGATTTGAAGTTCAGTCATGTCGGGTCAACGGACTGCTGGGGCAGGACACCGCCGGGCAGCGATGGTATCAAGCAGGCACCGTGCACCTGGTTGCAATTCTGGGTCGAACTCGATTCGCCCGCGAAAGCCGCCGCCTACAAGGAGTTCCTGGTTCATTACTCACAGGAACAACAGGCGCTGGGGCGTTTCCAGAGACCACCCAACGTGCGCTTGCGCAACGTGATGCAGTGGCTGACGTTCGAAAAGGTGGTGCCGGGCGACGTGCGCCTGCAAACCTGGCTTGCATTCGGTTTCCTGCTGGTGTGCCTGGTCAACACCGTGGGCCTGATGCTGGCCAAGTTTCTACGCCGCTCGAGCGAAATCGGCGTGCGCCGCGCGCTGGGTGCCGCGCGCCGCGCCGTGTTCGAACAACTGTTGATCGAGGCCGGCATCATCGGCGTAGCCGGTGGTATTGGCGGGCTGCTGCTGGCGCTGCTTGGCCTGTGGCTGGTACGCAGCCAGCCGGCGGATTACGCCAAGCTCGCACATCTCGACCCCGCGATGTTGCTGGTGACGTTCGTACTGGCAGTCGGTGCGGCACTGGTTGCCGGCTTGTTGCCGGCCTGGCGCGCCTGTCATGTCGCACCTGCGCTGCAATTGAAAGGAACCTGACATGGACATCCTGCCGATCCTCGCGACGCTACGTCGGCACAAGATCACCGCGATGCTTATCGTGCTGGAAATCGCGCTGACCTGCGCGATCATCTGCAACGCGGTGTTCCTCATCAACCAGCGCTTGCAGCGGATGGACATGCCGGGCGGCGTTGCCTTGGACGAGCTGGTGCAAATTCAGGTCGCGACCATCGGCGAGCAGCCCGATTCACGTGCGCGCACCCAGGAAGACCTCGCCGCGTTGCAGCGAATTCCGGGCGTGCAGTCGGTGACCCTGACCAACCAGTTGCCGTTCACCGGGTCATCATGGAACAGCAGCATCGAGCTGGATCCGAAGCAAACCCAGCCGACCCTCAATGCCACCCTGTACCGGGGCGAGCATCTATTGAAAACCCTCGGCGTGCGATTGGTCGCCGGCCGTTATTTCAAGCCGGACGAATATGCGTACTTCGAAGACGTCCAGCACAATCCCGCGTCGGTGCCGCACTCCTCGTTCATCGTGATTATCACGCAAAGCCTGGCTCACAGGCTGTGGCCCGGCGAAAGTGCGCTCGGCAAAACGATCTATCTGGGCAGCCGCGTTCCCTTGCGGGTGGTGGGCGTGGTGGCCAGTTTGATTCGACCTTCGCTCAGGAATGGCGACAATACCGCGCAATGGAGCATGGTGTTGCCTCTGCGTGAGAGCCTTGGAGGCGGCGGCAACTATGTCTTGCGAACCGCCCCGCAGGACCGACAGCGCGTGATCAAGGCCGCCATCGCGACACTCAAGAAGCTCGATCCGAAACGTGTAATTACCGAACAACGCACGCTGGATGACGCGCATACCGAATTCTTTCAAGGCGATCGCGCAATGGCCAACCTGCTGGCAGGCGTAATCGTGGCCCTGCTGCTGATTACCGGTCTCGGTATCGTCGGGCTGGCGAGTTTCTGGGTTGCGCAACGGCGGCGCACCATCGGTGTACGCCGTGCGCTGGGGGCGACGCGGGCCGACATCCTGCATTACTTCCAGACTGAAAATTTCCTGCTGGCGACTCTCGGCATCGTCCTCGGGATGGTGCTGGCTTACGGCATCAACCTGCTACTGATGACGCAGTATGAATTGCCACGCATGCCATGGGTGTATTTCCCGGTTGGCGCGATCGCGCTGTGGTTGATCGGACAGCTTGCGGTGCTGGGTCCCGCGCTGCGCGCGGCGGCGGTACCGCCGGTGGTGGCAACGAGGACGGTGTGATTTGGCTGTTTCCTTCTCTCTCCGGGGCGACACCCGGGATGATGGAGGTAGAAAACGCGAGTCGAGAAGGTGGCCCGCAGAGCCGGATGAGGGCCCGGCTTTCTGGAAGCACTTGATGAGACACGAACCCTCACCCGCCGCTTCGCGGCACCCTCTCCCGGTGGGAGATGGATTCCACGATGGAGTCGTTTATGTTTGCGTATTACCTCGATCTCGCGCTGCGCAGCCTGAAGCGCAACCCGGTGCTCACGGCGCTGATGGTGATGACCATCGCCTTCGGCGTGGCGGCCTCGATGACCACCTGGTCGGTGTTCCGCGCGGTGTCTGGCGATCCGATCCCGTGGAAATCGTCAAAATTGTTTGTGCCGCAGTTGGACATGTGGGGACCGGACAAGCACAAGAACAATCCAGCGTACATCCCCGACGCACTCGACTACGGCGATGCCGTGGCCTTGATGCAGGACCATCGCGGCAAACTGCAATCCGCGATGTACATGGTGACACCCTCGGTAGTGCCGACGGATCCTTCCCGACACCCGATCAGTGA
>DASSRV010000115.1:0-2603 GCA_035701605.1 Gammaproteobacteria bacterium | reverse complement strand
ACATGGTGAACAGGGTGGATTTGCCGGTGCCGTTGTTGCCGACCAGACCGATTTTCTCGCCGGGGTTGAGTGCGGCGCTGGCCTGCTCGAACAGGGGTTTGCTGCCGCGTTGCAGACTGAGGGACTCGATGCGTATCACGTATGCGGGGCCTGGGGTGGATGTCGAGTGGCGAGGGGCAAGGGCGGATTTTTGCCTTCGCAAAATCCGTACGCCTGCCATTCCTGGCGGTCGCGCCGGCATTTTACGCTGCCGGGAATTCGTGGGCTAGGAAAGCCGGTCCGAGTCTGCAAGAATTGGCGCCCGTCCCACCTGCCGACGGATTCCCGGGATGCAATTCGATACGCTGTTCTGGATTATTCCGTTCACGCTGCTGGGCGGCGTCTTGAGTGCGCTCACGGCCTCCATCCTGCTGCTGTTCCCGGAGCGCGTGCGCACCGCACTGCTGCCGCGGCTGGTGAGTTTCGCCATCGGCGCGCTGCTCGGTGCCGCGTTCCTGGATCTGCTGCCGGAAGCATTTCGCAGCAGCGGCGCAGCGCAGGCGGGGGGCGTCGGTCTGGCATTGGCACTCGGCGTCCTGGGTTTTTTCCTGCTGGAGAAACTCGCGTTCTGGCACCATGGCCACGAGACGCATGCTGGCGAGGGGCATCATGAGCACCTGCGCCGGCAGGCAGCGGGAACGCTGATCGTCATCGGTACCGGCCTGCACAATTTCCTGGACGGCATCCTGCTCGGCGCCACTTTCCTGAGCAGTATCCATCTCGGCGTGGTGCTGGCGGTCGCGGTCATCGCGCATCAGATTCCGCAACAGGTGGGCGATATCTCCGTGTTGCTGGTGGCAGGCGTGCGTCGCCGCCGCGCGCTGCTGCTGTCGGCCTTGTCCGGCGCCACCATGGTCATCGGCGGTGTGCTGGCCTGGGCCTTCCTGGACCATGCCCAGGCGCTCCTGCCCTACGTGCTGGCGGTGGCCGCCGCCAGCCTCATCTATATCGCCGTGGCCGACCTCATTCCCGGCGTGCATCGCCACGAGGGCGCACGCCTGTCGCTGCTGACGCTGGTGCTGATTGCGGCCGGCATCGGCCTCATCTATCTCCTGCAGAACCTGATCGCGGCTTGATAATCCCGCGCCCGGCCCCATAAACGGGAGTAACGTAAGCCTTGCCCGTGGCGGGAGTTTCTTCATGCGGCTGGACAAACTGACCAGCAAGTTCCAGATGGCGCTGGCCGACGCGCAATCGCTCGCAGTCGGCCGGGATCATACCTTCATCGAGCCCGTACACCTGATGCTGGCGCTCCTGGATCAGGATACGGGCAGCGCGCGTCCCTTGCTGGCCAAGGCCGGCGTCAATCTGAACCGGCTGCGCAACGCGCTGGACGTGGCGCTGGAACGCCTGCCGCAGGTGCATGGCGACAGCACGGACGTGCGTGTCTCCACCGATCTGAACCGCCTGCTCAATGCCACCGACAAGCTTGCGCAGAAGCACAACGACCAGTTCATTTCCTCCGAGTTGTTCCTGTTGGCGGCAGCCGATGACAAGGGTGCGCTGGGCGAAGCCCTGCGAGATGCGGGTGCCGGCAGGGCGGCCATCGAAAAAGCCATTGAGGAAATGCGCGGCGGACAGCCGGTGAATGACGCCAACGCCGAGGATCAGCGTCAGGCGCTGGAAAAATACACCATTGACCTCACCGCGCGCGCCGAAGCCGGCAAACTCGATCCAGTGATCGGCCGCGACGATGAAATCCGTCGCACCATCCAGGTGCTGCAACGCCGCACCAAGAACAATCCGGTACTGATCGGCGAGCCGGGCGTGGGCAAGACCGCCATCGTGGACGGGCTGGCGCAGCGCATCGTCAACGGCGAAGTGCCGGAAGGTTTGAAGGGGCGGCGTGTGCTCACCCTCGACATGGGCGCGTTGATCGCAGGCGCAAAATTCCGCGGTGAATTCGAGGAACGACTCAAGGCCGTGCTCAAGGACATTGCGCGCGCGGAAGGCAACATCATCCTGTTCATTGACGAGATCCACACCATGGTCGGCGCCGGCAAGGCCGAGGGCGCCATGGATGCCGGCAACATGCTGAAGCCGGCGCTGGCGCGCGGCGAACTGCATTGCGTCGGCGCCACCACGCTGGATGAATACCGCAAGTACATCGAGAAGGATGCGGCGCTGGAACGCCGTTTCCAGAAAGTGCTGGTGGACGAGCCCTCGCTGGAAGATACCATTGCCATCCTGCGCGGTCTCAACGAGCGCTATGAAGTGCATCACGGCGTGGAAATCACCGACCCGGCGATTGTCGCGGCCGCCACCCTGTCACAGCGCTACATCACCGATCGCCAGTTGCCGGACAAGGCCATTGACCTCATGGACGAGGCCGCGTCCCGCATCCGCATGGAAATCGATTCCAAGCCGGAGGAAATGGACCGCCTGGACCGCCGCCTGATCCAGTTCAAGATCGAGCGCGAGGCACTGAAGAAGGAAAAGGATGCCGCGTCCCGACAGCGGCTGGCCACGCTGGAACAGGAAATCGGCAAGCTCGAACGCGAGTATTCCGATCTGGAGGAAATCTGGAAAGCGGAAAAGGCTTCGGTGCAGGGCGCGAGCCAGAT
>DASSRV010000114.1:0-25500 GCA_035701605.1 Gammaproteobacteria bacterium | reverse complement strand
CATGCTGCGGTCATGCGCTGTGGCATTCTGACGCGCGATGCCCGGCACTATCGCAATTATTTTCCCAGCGTGGCGTTGATTACGCCGAACTGATTTTTAGCGCTGACACCCGGTTACCCATGCCAGAAACCACACAAACTCCTCCTGCCCCAAACAAGCCCCTGATCCTGGTGGACGGGTCCTCGTATCTTTATCGTGCGTTCTTTGCGCTGCCCGCGCTCAGCAACAAGCAGGGCGAGCCGACCGGGGCGGTGTACGGCGTCGCCAACATGCTCAAGAAACTGCTGGCGGATTACCAGCCGGAACGGGTCGCGGTGGTCTTCGACGCACACGGCAAGACTTTCCGCGACGAGTTGTTCGAGGAATACAAAGCCAATCGCCCGCCCATGCCGGACGACCTCGCGGCACAGACCGAGCCCCTGCTGGCGCTGGTGCACGCCATGGGTTTCCCGGTGTTGCAGATCAGCGGCGTGGAAGCGGACGACGTGATCGGCACCTTGGCACGACGCGCGGCGGCGAATGGCGAAAGCGTGCTGATTTCCACCGGCGACAAGGACATCGCGCAACTGGTCAACGACCGCATCACCCTGGTCAATACCATGACCGGCACCACGCTGGATCGTGCGGGTGTGAAGGCGAAATTCGAGGTCTGGCCGGAACAGATCATTGATTACCTCGCGCTGGTCGGGGACAGCTCCGACAACATCCCCGGCGTCGCCGGCATCGGCCCCAAGACGGCGGCACCCTTGCTCGCGCATTTCGGTACGCTCGACGCGCTTTACGAACGTCTGGACGACGTGCCGCAGCTTGCGGTCCGGGGCGCGAAACAGTTGCCGGCGAAACTGGCGGCGCAGCGCGAGCAGGCCATGCTGTCGCGGCAACTCGCCACCATTCAGTGCGAACTCGAACTGCCCCCGGAAGCCGACGCCCTGACCATGCGTGCGCCGGATGCCGCGGCGCTCGCGGCCCTGCATCCGCGACTCGGTTTCGGCTGGTTGCTGAAACAGAAACCGGACGCCGGCATTGCAACCACCACACCGGCACCGGCGAGCGCACCCACACCACCCGTCACGGCCGCATCCGCAAGCACGCATTACGACACGATCCTGAGCGAGGACGCGCTGCATCAATGGCTGATGCGCCTGGAGCAGGCCGAACTGTTCGCGTTCGACACCGAAACCACCAGCCTCGATTACATGCAGGCCGAAATCGTCGGCGTGTCGTTCGCGGTGAAATCCGGTGAGGCCGCCTACCTGCCGCTCGCGCATCGCTACGCCGAGGCGCCCGCGCAACTGGATCGGGAACGCACGCTGGCGCGTCTCAAGCCGCTCCTGGAAAGTACGCAGCACGCCAAGCTCGGACACCATCTCAAGTACGACGCACACGTGCTGCGCAATCACGGCATCGAACTGGCCGGCATCCGGCACGACTCCATGCTGGAATCCTACGTACTCGACAGCACCGCCAGCCGCCACGACATGGATTCACTGGCCGGGAAATACCTGCAATACAAGACCGTCCACTACGAAGACGTGACCGGCAAGGGCGCGAAACAGATCGGCTTCGATCAGGTCCGCATTGACACGGCCAGCCAGTACGCGGCGGAAGACGCGGACGTGACGCTGCGCCTGCACCAGACGCTGTGGCCCCGGCTCGCGGCACAACCGAAACTGAAAGCCGTGTATCAGGACATCGAGATGCCGCTGGTGCCCGTGTTGCTGGACATGGAGCACAATGGCGTGCTGCTGGACACCGACATGCTGGTGGCACAAAGCCGGGAGATCGAGGACAGTCTGCGCCAGCTCGCGGAGCAGGCGCAGCAATTGGCCGGCAAGGCGTTCAACCTGGATTCGCCGAAGCAATTGCAGGAGATCCTGTTCACCGACATGCAGTTGCGCGTGGTACGCAAGACGCCGGGCGGCCAGCCCTCCACCGCGGAAGACGTGCTGGAAGAACTGGCCGCGGAACACGCATTGCCGAAAGTGATCCTGGAATACCGCGCGCTCGGCAAACTGAAATCCACCTACACCGACAAGCTGCCGTTGCAGGTCAGCCCGCGCACCGGTCGCGTGCACACCTCTTATCATCAGGCGGTGGCCGCCACCGGCCGGCTGTCCTCCACCGACCCCAATCTGCAGAACATCCCGGTGCGCAGCGCGGAAGGTCGTCGCATCCGCCAGGCGTTCATCGCGCCGCCGGGTTGCAAAATCGTGGCGGCGGATTATTCGCAGATCGAACTGCGCATCATGGCGCACCTGTCCGGCGATGCCGGGCTGCTGGCCGCATTCGCACGCGGCATGGACATCCATCGTGCCACGGCCGCGGAAGTGTTCGGTCTGACGCCGGACGACGTCACCGCCGAGCAGCGCCGCTCCGCCAAGGCCATCAACTTCGGACTGATTTACGGCATGTCCGCGTTCGGTCTCGCGAAGCAGCTCGGCATCGAACGCGGTGCGGCCCAGGAATACGTGAACCTGTATTTCGCGCGCTATCCCGGCGTCAAGCAGTTCATGGACCGCACCCGCGTCGAGGCACGCGAGCAGGGTTACGTGGAAACCGTGTTCGGCCGGCGCTTGTACCTGCCGGACATCCGGGCACGCAATCCGCAACTGCGTCAGTACGCGGAACGCACCGCCATCAACGCCCCCATGCAGGGCACGGCGGCGGACATCATCAAACGCGCCATGATCGCGGTGCAGCGCTGGCTGCGCGAGAGCGGCACGCCCGCGCGCATGATCATGCAGGTGCACGACGAACTGGTGTTCGAGGTCGAGGAGGCCGCGCTGGATACCCTGCGCACCGACGTCGCGCGGCTGATGAGCGGCGCAGCGGAACTCAAGGTGCCGTTACAGGTGGACGTGGGCGTGGGCGCGAACTGGGACGAGGCGCATTGAGCCGCTCGAACTGATTCCGGTGTCGGCAGTCGCCACTGCCGGCGGATACGCTCAGGCCAGATCCACCGGGGTGTTGCCGCCGGTAAATTCGGCCCTGGCCTGCGCCATCCGCAGGTGTTGCTCGGCGCGCCAGCGACGCCAGTTGATAATCGCGCCGGCGGCATAGATGATGCGGAACAACACCAGCCGAAGCCAGACCGGGCGCGAGTCGAACAGGTCGCCCGCCAGCATCGAGATCACGCCCTGCTCCACCTTCAAGACGTTGCGCGGATTCTGGAACAGGTATTGCATGACCGGGTTGTTGAAACGGTAGATGAAGAACGCAAACCGTCGCATGCCGCGGCGCAGGCGTTTTTCCAGCCTGCGTTGCAGGCGTGTTTCCTGCGCGGGATCGCGCAACGCGGCGTCCACCACTGCCGCGGTCTGTTCCGCGCCGCTGGTGGCGAGATAGACGCCGGAAGAGAACACCGGATCCAGGAACGCGAAGGCATCGCCCACCAGCATCCAGCCGGGTCCGCCGATGGTGTTGGCGTCGTAGGAGTAGTTGCCGGTGACGCGCACTTCATTGTCAATCAGCTCCGCCCTTTCCATGCGCTTCCACAGGGCGGCGTTGAGTTTCAGAGTCTCGAACAGGAATTCATGGGTGCGGCCGCGACGCTGCTTGAGGTAGTCGGGGCGGCACACCGCGCCCACGCTCATGACGCCGTTGGGCAGCGGGATCATCCACATCCAGCCGTGCGCGAAATTGTAGATGCTGATGTTGCCGGCATCCTCACCGGGCCGGTATTCGGCATGATGAAAGTGGCCGAAGATCGCCGCACTCTGGTGTTCGGGATTCTTGTGGCGGATTTTCTTCTTGCTGGCGAGAAAGGCATCCCGTCCGCTGGCATCCAGCAGATAACGGCACTGCACCTGCGAGGTCGTGCCGTTTTCATTGCGCACGCTGACGCGCGTGTCACGCGGGCCGCGCTGTTCCACTTCGATGACTTCGGCGCCTTCGCGGCCGTCCACGCCGTTTTCGCGCGCGTGCTCGAACAGCATCCGATCAAAGTCCTGGCGCCAGACCTGGAAGGCGTGCGGCGGGCTCTTGCCGAGCGCGCGTGAGAACAGATAGGTGTTGTAGCCGCGCTCGTTGGCGGCTTCGAAATCCGCACCGGGTTTGTACACGCCCATGGCGCGGATCTTCTCCAGCACGCCAAGGCGCTCGAACACCGGCAAGTTCATCGGCAGCAGCGATTCGCCGATGTGAAAACGCGGATGGCGGGCTTTTTCAAGCTGCATCACCGTGTGGCCGCGCCGCGCCAGCAGTGTCGCGGCGGTACTGCCCCCGGGTCCGCCGCCGATCACCAGTACGTCGCAGTGTTCGATCGGGCTGACGGGGTCGCTCATGAGGCCTCGCAGGGCTGGCAGGACGGTTGAAAGGCGGGTTCGGCGTGTGCCGGCGCTTAAGATACAGGATGCGGCGCGTGAAATGCACACCGCAGCGCGCATAAAAAAGCCCCGGCAGGGTGGCTGCCGGGGCATGCCTTCATGGCTGGAGGTAATTGAGTGCTACTCACTTAAGGGCGGCTGCATCCCTGCACATCCTTTGCCTCGCCCCGGTCCTCTGCATCCTTGCCCCGCCATTCCGTGGCGGTACAGGCGAGTGTTACTCTGCCACCGGTTCCGTTCCGGTACAGTCAGGAGCGGCAGACAGGCTCTGTAGGCATCGGCCTACATCACGCACGCCGGCCGCGGCGCGCCACTCGAGGTCAGCGACACCATGCGGGATTTCTATCCACCCATCGAACCCTATGCCACGCGCACGCTTGCGGTGGATGCACCACATGTCCTGTACGTGGAGGAATGCGGCAATCCCGACGGTCTGCCGGTGGTATTCGTGCACGGTGGCCCCGGCGGCGGCTGCACGGCGGAGAACCGCCGTTTCTTCGATCCTGCGCGTTACCGCATCATCCTGTTCGACCAGCGTGGCTGTGGCCGTTCACGCCCGCATGCGGAACTCGAGGGCAACACCACGCAGGCACTGGTAACGGACATGGAACGGTTGCGCGAGACGCTCGGCATCGAGCGCTGGGTGGTATTCGGCGGTTCCTGGGGTTCGACACTGGCGCTGGTGTACGCGGAAACCCACCCCGGACGGGTGCTGGCGCTGGTGGTGCGCGGCATCTTCCTGGTCACGCCGGAGGAAATCCGCTGGTTCTACCAGGATGGCATCCAGCACCTGTACCCGGACCACTTCGAGGCCTTCGTGGCGCCGATCCCGCCGTCCGAGCGCGGTGACCTGATGCGCGCCTATTACCGGCGCCTGACCAGCCCGGACCTTGCCCTGCGTGCCGCCGCGGCGGAAGCCTGGTCGCTGTTCGAGGCGCGCTGCTCCACGCTGTTGCCGAGCCCCGAGGTGGTGGGACATTTTTCGGAGCCGGAGGTGGCCATGGCCATTGCGCGCATCGAATGCCATTACTTCGTCAACGACTGCTTTCTGGCGCCGGACCAGATCATCCGCGATGCGGCGCGTCTCAAATCCATTCCCGGCGTCATCGTGCAGGGCCGCTATGACGTGGTGTGCCCTGCGTTCTCGGCCTGGCGGTTGCATCGGGCCTGGCCGGAAGCCGAATTCCGGATGATTCCGGATGCTGGTCACGCGTCCAGCGAACCCGGTACGCGCGCGGCCCTGATCGAGGCGACGGACGCCTTCGCCGCGCGTTTCGGCGGCGCATGATCGGCCTGTTGCAGCGGGTGCGCTCGGCTTCGGTGGAAATCGCCGGACGGCGCATCGCGGCCATCGGCCCCGGTCTCTTGGTGCTGATCGGCGTGGAACGGGGCGACACCGAGGCCCAGGCCGGACGGCTGCTCGAGCGCCTGCTGGGCTATCGCGTGTTCGCGGACGCGGCCGGACGCATGAACCTGTCGCTGCGCGACACCGGCGGCGGACTCCTGCTGGTGCCGCAGTTCACGCTCGCCGCCGACACCCGCAAGGGCAGCCGGCCGGGCTTCTCCCCGGCCGCCTCACCGGAGCGGGGGCAGGTCCTGTTCGAGACCCTGTGCGGACGCGCACGGGCCGCGCATCCCGAAGTGGGCTGCGGCGAATTCGGCGCCGACATGCAGGTGGCGCTGGTGAACGACGGTCCGGTCACATTCTGGCTCAGGGCGGCCCCGGAGCAGGCCGCGGACTGACGGCGGGTGCTTGTGTTCCGCCCGATTTGACCTATGCTATGGAAATCCTCTTCCGACCTGTGTGCGCATAAATCGTAACGGGTTCCCGATCAGTACCTAAATCTGCCCGCCTTCTCAAACGGATACCTCCATGCCTGCCTCTCCGCATTGCGGCTGTGTTGCCGGCGCCGAAGCGCCCGGCCGGAGCGTACCTGAATGCAACTGATCCCGGTCATCGAACTCGAAGCGGGCAAGTGCCGGCAGCGGCTGCCCGGCGTCAAAACCGGCGCGGATGACCCGGTGCGCACCGCGCAGCACTGGCACGCAGCCGGCGCCCGGCGCCTGCACGTGGTGGACACGGACAGCGCCGGCAACGGCAAATCCCCGAACCTCGCCTGCCTGCGCGACATGATCGCGGCCTGCGACGGGGCAAATTTCCAGATCGCCGCTGGCATCCGCAGCGAGGAACATGCCGGCGATTACTTCGATGCGGGCGCGGAGTTTCTGGTGCTGGGCACGCGCGCACTGAGCGCGGCGCACCTGGTCAACGACCTGTGCCTGGAATATCCCGGCCACATCATGGTCAACTTGGATATCCGCGACGGACGACTGGCGGCGGAAGGCTGGTCCAAGCACGCCAACCATGACATCGAGGCGGTCCTGGACACGTTCCATCGCGAAGGCGTCGCGGCCGCGATTTGCAATGCCATGAACGCCACGGTCCGGACGGACGCGCACCCCGCGGTGGCGCTGGCGCGCACGGCCGCGCTGCCGGTGATCGCGGCGGACAATCTGGCCTCGCTCGCCCAGCTTGAAACACTGTGCCGGGAAGCCGACGGCGCACTGTACGGCACGCTACTGGGCACGGCACTGTATGCCGGGAAGCTGGATTTCGCCGGGGCCCTGAAACTCGCGGATGTTTCCGCGCAGCGCTGAAGCACGCGGGTTTTCCTCCGTCCACGGCGTTAAAATACGGTTTCAGCCGCGCTGCCGCGCGACTATCGGTCATGCGCACAGGGCGCGGGAGCAGGTATGGAACTCAGTATTGGCAAGATTCTGTTGATCCTGGTGATCGTGGTGCTGGTGTTCGGCACCGCCAAGATTCCGCGTATCGGCGAGGACCTGGGGCGCGCCTTCCGCAGTTTCAAGAAGGCCATGCACGACGGCGAACAGGAAACGCCGACGCGCGGCAAGGATGCCGGGCACAAATCCGATTCCGATACCTCGCGCTGATTCATTCCCATGCTGGAAGGAAGTTTCTGGGAGCTGGCGCTGATTTTCGTGCTGGCACTGGTGGTGTTCGGACCCGAACGCCTGCCGGGGCTGGCGCGCAGCATCGGCCTGTGGGTGGGCCGCGCACGCGCCATCCTGCGCAATCTGGGCGCGCAGATCGAGCACGAACTGGAAGCGGAAGAATTGCGCAAGACCGCGGCCGAAACGCGCGCGGCACTGCGCCCGGCAGCCTCCGTTTCCAACACTCCGGCCGACAAGCGCACGGTGAATCATGGCGACGACGCCGGGTGACAACGGCGTCGCGCCGTTGCTCAGCAAATCGCTGATTTCGCACCTGCTGGAACTGCGCCGCCGCCTGCTGCAATGGGTGGCGACGCTGCTGGCGCTGTTCTTCATCCTGTTCCCGTTCCAGAACAAGGTGTTCGAGTTCGTGGCGCTGCCCATGATCCGGCGGATGCCGGCCGGCTCCAGCATGATTGCGACCGGCGTGGTGTCGCCGTTCATGACGCCCATGAAGCTGGCACTGATTCTGGCCCTGTTCCTGTCCATGCCGGTATTCCTGTGGCACCTGTGGCGCTTCGTGTCGCCCGCGCTGTACAAGAGCGAACGGCGCATGTTCTTCCCCTTGCTGATCTCCAGCGTGGTGCTGTTTTACGGCGGCGTGGCGTTTGCGTATTTCGTGCTGTTCCCGGTGGCGTTCGCGTTCCTGACTTCCACCGCGCCGGTCGGCGTCAGGGTGATGACCGACATCAATGCCTACCTCGATTTCATCCTGACGATTTTCTTTGCCTTCGGTCTCGCGTTCGAGGTGCCGGTCGCCATCGTGCTCGCGGTATGGGCCGGTTTCACCACGCCGGGTCGTCTGCGCAAGCTCCGGCCCTACGCGCTGGTGGGTGCGTTCATCGCCGGCATGATCCTGTCGCCGCCCGACGTTGTATCCATGACGCTGCTGTCGGTGCCGATTTACCTGCTGTACGAACTCGGCGTGATACTGGCAAGGGTGCTGGTGCCGGGCTCGCGCGAGGTGGACGCACAGCGCGCGGAACAGGAGCGGAGTGAATCCGGCGATTGATCTCGGTTGACTCGAAGGCACAAACCGGGGATGCTCTGGCGCCATTGTCACGCGCTCCGGAGTCCGCATGAGCACCAGCGAATCCGCCGTCGAACAGCGCCGTCTGTTCGGTCATCCCATCGGGCTCTACACCCTGTTCTTCACCGAGATGTGGGAACGCGCCAGCTACTACGGCACGCGCGCGCTGCTGGTGCTGTTCCTGGTGGACGCCGCCACCAATCACCGCGGCGGCGCGGACATGAGCGTGGCGAACGCCACCGCGATTTACGGCGTGTACACCGGCTGCGTGTATCTGATGACGCTGGTGGGCGGCTGGATCGCGGACCGGCTGCTCGGCCAGCAGCGCTCGGTGTGGCACGGCGGCATCCTGATCGCGCTCGGCAATTACCTGCTGGCGATTCCGGCCGGCATCGCGCTGACTTATATCGGTCTTGCGGTCATCGCGCTCGGCACCGGGCTGCTCAAACCCAATGTCAGCGCCATCGTCGGGCATCTGTATCCGGAAGGCGGTGCGCGCCGCGACGCCGGTTTCGCGGTGTTCTACAGCGGCATCAATCTGGGTGCGTTCTTCGGTCCCATCATCGCCGGTTTCATCGGCGAGCGTTACAACTGGCACTACGGATTCCTGGTGGCCGCCATCGGCATGACGCTGGGGCTGATCCAGTACCGTCTGATGCTGGGCTTTCTCGGCTCGCACGGCAAATACCCGCATCAGGATGCGGACGCCGCACGCGCGGCGCGCAGCCGGCGGCGCGGCTGGTCGCTGATTGGCGGCGGCCTGGTGCTGTTGGCGATACTGGCTGCGCTGCTTTACACCGGGGTGCTGCATTTCCCGGTGGTGGCGCTCGCGCAGAGCATGAGCGTGATCATCGTGGTGGCGGTATTGCTGTTCTTTGCCGCGATCCTGACCTTCGGCGGACTGCACGGCATGGAACGGCGGCGCGTGATCATGATTTTCCTGCTGTTCATCGGCGCGGCCGCGTTCTGGAGCGGCTTCGAGCAGGCCGGTTCCTCACTGAACATTTTTGCCGAGCGTTACACCCAGCGCATGATGGATGGTTTCCTGATCCCCACCGGCTGGTTCCAGTCGCTGGAGCCCTTGTTCGTGATCGTGCTGTCGCCGATCTTCGGCGCCATGTGGGTGTGGCTCGCGCGGCGGCACCTCAATCCATCCATGCCCGCCAAGTTCGCACTGGGCCTGATCTTCCTCGGCATCAGCTTCCTCGTCATGGCGAGCGCGGCGGAGATCGTGGTGCACGGCAACAAGGCCTGGCCCACCTGGCTGGTGTTGTGCTACCTGTTCCAGACCTTCGGCGAGCTGTGCCTGAGCCCGGTGGGCCTGAGCTCCATCACCAAACTCGCGCCAGCGCGCTATCTCAGTCAGATGATGGGCATCTGGTTCACGGCCGACGCACTCGGCAGCGTGCTGGCCGGATTGGCCGCCGGGCATCTGAATCCGGAAGACTTGCAGGAAATGCCCGGACTGTTCATGCGCGTGGTGTACGTCACACTCGGACTCGGCATCCTGTTCGCGGTCTTCTCGCGGCCGATCCGCCGCAAGCTGATCGGCGACATCGAGTAGCGACTAGCGCGCGGCACCCTGTCCCAGCCGCAGGATCCAGCGGTACAGCATCGCCACCACCACCACGAACGCGATGCCGCCAATCCAGACGGCAGCCGTGTCGAAGCCGGCACCTGTCAGCCTGAGCGGCGCCGCGTTGCCGGAAAACGCCACGATGGCGGCGACGATCACGCCGAGCAGACTCTCACCCACAATCAGACCGGACGCCAGCAACACGCCAAGCTGCTTGCTGTCTTCCGGTTTCGGGCTGCGGTCCGCGCGCCGGTTGAACCACCAGCCGACGAGCGCGCCCACCACCACCATGAGCGTGGTGGAAGTCGGCAGGTAAATGCCGAGTCCGATGGCGAGCGGCGGCAGGCGCAGCCGTTTGGTGCTGCGGCCGAGCGCTTCATCGAGGATGATGCAGGCGACGCCGATGGCCGCGCCCAGGCCGATCAGACCCCAGTCAATGTTGTTCTGGATCACGCCCTGCGCCAGTGCCGAGATCAGCCCGGCCTGCGGCGCCGGCAAAGCGTGCGCCGGATCCACGCCCGGTGCGCCAAGGAACCCGTAGGCCTGATTGAGCAGGTCCAGCACCGGCGGAATGATGAGCGCACCGGCGATGACGCCGATCACCAGCGCCCATTGCTGCTTGCCGGGCGTGGCGTCCACCAGTTGCCCGGTCTTGAGATCCTGCAAATTGTTGTTGGCAATCGAGGCGACTGCGAACACCACCGAGGTGATGAACAGCGCAAATGCCACCAACGCCTTGCCGGCGTCCGCGGGCAAGGCGGATTTGACGATGAGCACCAGCAACAGTGCCGCGATCACCACCACCAGGATGCCGATGCCGGACAGCGGGCTGTTGGATGAACCGATGAGCCCCGCCATGTAACCGCACACCGCGGAAACCAGAAAGCTCAGAATGATCACGAACAACACACCGCCCAGCGTCAACAGCAGCGCGTGCGAGCCGAGTCCGCTGATGACGCTGAAATGCCACAGCAGCCACGCAACCGGCACCAGACACACCAGCGACACCACAGCCACCATGCCGATGGGGATGTCCTGCTCGGTGCGCGGCAGCGTGTCGGCGCGACCTTCCTTGCGCACGCGCGCCGCCGCCATCGCGCTCGCCAATCCGCCCACCACCGGTTTCACCAGCGTGCCGAGCGTCCAAACCGCGGCCACGCCGATGGTGCCGGCGCCGACGAAGCGCACGTAATGATCCCAGGCGCCCTGCGCCACGTCTGAAGCGCTGCCCGCCAGCGGATGCAGGAGCGTGAAATGCGGCACGGCCCAGCCCCAGCCGATCAGTGCGCCGACCAGCATCGCCACGCCGACCGACAGGCCGACCAGGTGACCGACCGCGAACAGCGCGAACGACAGGCTGAAATCGAAGCCGCTGGCCGCGCCCTTGTTGCCGAGCCGGAAATACTGCGCCACGTCGCTGGCGAAAACTTTCGTTTGCACGATGACGTAGAAAATGGACGACACCACCGCGCCCACGATCACGGCCTTGAGCCCGGCGCCACCCGATTCCACGGAATCCGCCGCGGCCGAGGCGCTGGAACCGACCTTGAGCACTTCCGCGCAGGCCACGCCTTCGGGATACGGCAGCTCGGAATTGGTGACCAGCGCGCGACGCAGCGGAATGGTGTACATGACGCCGAGAATGCCGCCGGTGGCGCAGATGCCGAACGACATCCAGAACGGGAAGCCGGTCCACCAGCCGACGATGATGAGGCCCGGCAGCACGAAAATGATCGAGGACAGCGTGCCCGCGGCGGAAGCCACGGTCTGCACGATGTTGTTTTCCTGCATCGAGGCGTTGCCGAAATAGCGCAGCAGCGCCATGGAAATCACCGCGGCCGGAATCGAGGTTGAGAACGTGAGGCCGGCCTTGAGGCCGAAGTACACGTTCGCGGCGGTGAAAATCACGGTGATGATGATGCCGATGATGAGCCCGCGCAGGGTGAATTCCTTCAACGGCGCGGCGGGTGCGGACGTGGTGCTGTTCACAGGGGGGCACTCCCGACGGGGGTGGAATGAGGTGGCCGTCTGGCGGCGATTTTGCGTGTACGATAGCGCATCTTTTCGTGGCTGTCCTGCTGCTTCCACCCATGAACGATACCCGCGAGGCGCGACACCGGCTGTGGCTCATGGCCGCGTTTGCCGTCGTGTACGTGGTCTGGGGCTCGACCTACCTTGCCATCCGCATCGGCGTGAGGGACATCCCGCCGGCCCTGTTTGCAGGCGTGCGCAACAGCATCGCCGGATTATTGCTGATCGTGTTCGCTTGCGCGTGCGGTCAGCGACTGCCGTTCTCGGGGCGCGAATGGCTGCATGCCCTGGTGATGGGCGTGTTGCTGGTGACACTCGGCAACGGACTCGTCACTTGGGGCGAAGTCTATGTGCAGTCCAATCAGGCGGCACTGATTGTTACGACGTCAGCCCTGTGGGTCGCGTGGTTTGGCACCTTTGGCGCGAAAGGCCACCAACTCACCTTGCGCGTCAAAATCGGTCTGTTGACGGGATTTGCGGGCGCGGTCCTGATGCTGCTGCCCGGAAAGCATTTCAGCGTTGAACACTTTGGCGCCCAGTTCATGATTTTGTGCTCGGCCATCTGCTGGGGTGCAGGCGTGATGTACGGCCGCAACGTCGCAGTGAGCGTGTCGCCGCTCATGCACTCCGGCATGTTGCTGTTCATCGGCGGCGCCCTGCTGGTGGTGATCGGACTGGCAGGCGGTGAAGCGAGTGCATGGCACTGGAGCCTGCGCGGCATCGGCGCGCTGGTTTACCTGACGCTGATCGGCTCCTGTCTGACGTACACCACCTACGTCTGGCTCATCAAGCACACCACGCCCGACAAACTCAGCACCACGGCGTATGTGAATCCCGCCATCGCCCTGGTGCTGGGATGGCTGGTGCTGGATGAGACCTTGAGTGGAATGCGGTTGCTGGGGATGCTCGTGATCCTGCTGGGGGTGATCCTGGTCACCACCCGCTACGGGACGAATTTCAAACGTCTGATGCAAACCGACAGTTGAATCAGTCGGTATCGAACTGCTGCCACCATTCGGCCGGCGCGGGTTCGGGCGTATCCGGCAGCGAGTGCCTGGCCGCACCCGGCAACACCCGGTACAGCACCATGGCGTCCTCGGCTTTCACTTCCAGCACTTTCTCGAACCACGGCGCGGTCGGTGCCGGCAGCCATTTGAGCGTATCCGGCTCGCTGCCGGCCGACAGGTATTTCACGTTCACCAGCACGTAATCGCCGGGCCGGATACGGCCGTCACGGATCTCCTGATACAGCGCGCGACTGGAACGCACGTAAGGCATGGGCGAGCCGAGTTCAAACAGCGTCATGGAGCGCGGCCACTGGAAACTCACCACCCGCCCCGGTGCGGCGGCCACCGCGTCCCGGATTTGTGCAAACCCGGCCGCGCCGCCGAGACGGTCGCGGTGCAGCGGCAACCACACGAACACGCCGGCGGCGAACAGCAGCAACACGGCACAGGCGAACCCGGCCAGCAACCGGCGCACCAGCCGGTGCAGGTTCTCGCTGCGGAACAGGGGGTCAATCGCCGCCAGTGCCAGCATCGCCATGGCCGGTGCCGCGGGCAGGATGTATTTGCTCTGCTTGGAAGCGGAAATGGTGAAGAACAGCAGCGTGAACAGCGTCCATATCAGCGGCATGCGCCAGCGGAACTCGCGCAGGTAGCGCGTGCCGAACCAGAGGCCGAACGGCAGCAGCAGCGACAGCGGCAGCAGATCGCCCCACAGGGTCTGTGCGTACAGCCACCACGGTTGCAGGTGATCGAAGCCGGAAATGAAACGCGTGAAATTCTGGTACACCAGCACCGCGCGCACGAATTCCCAGTTCACCACGAAGCCGGTGGCGACGTACCACGGCACGATACCGATGAGCGCCAGCGCGACGCCACGCAGCGGCGCCATGCGCCAGCCTTCTTTCACCAGCCATTGCACGCGCTCCGCGGTGCCGCGCGGCGCGCTCATCACCGGCTGCATGTTCAGGAACGCAGCGCAGAGGATTTCCAGCCCCATGGGCGGCAGCGTGATGGCGAGACCGACCGGCCCCTTGGCGGCAGTGGCCAGCAACACACCGAGCCACAGCTCCCAGGGAAACCGCCGTGCCTGCGGATCGGTGCGCAGGCGTGCGAAACCGGTGAATGCAATCAGCACGCCCAGCATCAGCAGGCTGTCGGATTGCGCAGTGAAGAAGTTGTACAGCACCGCGGGCAAGGCCACCGCCGTGAGCGCATACAGCGTGCGCGGCCATTCCGGGAACAGGTCGCGCTGCAAGCGCACCAGCCAGCCGCACCAGAACAGCAGGGCCAGGTAACCGGGCAGGCGGATCGCGGCCATGAGCGGCAAACCCAGCGCCTTGCCGGCCAGCGCCAGCCAGAAATACAGCGGCGGATATTCGATGTAGGGCAGGCCGTTCTTGATCGGCACCAGGTATTCGCCGCGCGCCAGCATTTCGCGCACGGCTTCCGCGAAGCGCGGCTCCATGGACGGAACCGGACCGTGATTGAACAACGCCACGCCGTAGATGCAGGCCAGCGCGAGCAACAGCCAGTGCAGGGGATCAATGCGCTTCAGCACGTGCAGCATCGGGAGTCCGGGCGCCGGAAAGCGGCCATGATAGCAAGTCTCCCGGGGATTCCTGTGCCATGATGCGGCGGCATGAATTACAGGCACCGCTACCACGCCGGCAATTTCGCCGACCTCATGAAACACGCTCTGCTGGTGTGCCTGCTGGAAGCCCTGTCGCGCAAAGCCGCCCCCTGGTGCTACTTTGACAGCCACGCCGGTGCCGGCCTCTACGACATCGCCGCCGGGGCCGCGCAACGAACCGGTGAAGCGGCGGCGGGCATCGGCCGCCTGTGGCCGCTCAGGGCGACCGCGCCGGGCGCGGTTCTGACCCTGTGCCGGATCGTGGCCGACTGCAACCCGGATAGCGCGGTGCCGCGTTACTACCCCGGCTCTCCGCGCATCGCCGCCGCCCTCACGCGCGGACAGGACCGGCTGATCCTCGCCGAACGCCACCCGGAAGAAGCGGCCTGCCTGAAGCAGCAGTGCCGCACCACCCCGCAGGCCGCGGTGCATCTCCGTGATGGTTACGAGATGGTGCCCGCCCTGGTGCCGCCGGCCGAGCGGCGCGGACTGGTGCTCATGGACCCGCCGTTCGAGCGCGCGGATGAATTCGAGGCGCTGGCCGGGGCATGTCTGGCGGCGCACACGCGCTGGCCGGGCGGCGTGTACGCCCTGTGGTACCCGCTCAAGGAAGCCGCGCCGGTAGCCCGTTTCGAGCGCACTCTGCGGCGCTCGGGCATGCGTCGCATCCTCTTGGCGGAGCTCCGGCTCGGTCCCGGACAGGGCCCGATGCTTGCCGGTTCGGGGCTGGCCATCGTGAACCCACCTTGGCAATGCGAGCTCGGGATGGCCGAAGCGCTGAGCTTTCTCGCACACGCGCTCGCGCCGGGACAGAGCAGCCACGCCCTGCGCTGGCTGGTGGGCGAATAGCGGACGTCCCGCGGACCGGCTTGACGCCCGGGCAGAGGCCGGCCTATAAATGACCTGAAGTCAGCAAAGAGCTTTTCCATGCCAGCCAACACCCGTGCCATGACCGATGCGCAAAAGGCGGTGCGCCGTGCCGACATCCTGCGCGTCGCCATGCAGCGTTTCGCCACCACGTCCTATACGGCGCTCAGCATGGCCGACATTGCGGCGGCCACCGGGGTGGCCAAGGGCACGCTGTATCTCTACTTCCCCAGCAAGGAAACGTTGTTCCTCGCGCTCTACGAGCAGGAGCTGGATGCCTGGTTCTCGCAACTGGACGACGCGCTCCTGCGCCAGCAGGGCAGCGGCAGCATCGAGGACCTGCTGCAACTCATCAGCGAATCCTTGGCGCAACGCCCCGCTTTCCTGCGTCTGACCGCGATCCTGCACACGGTGCTGGAACACAATCTGACGCACGCGGATGCAGCGCGTTACATGACGCGGCTGCGCGAGCACGTGCTGCGTACCGGCGCGCTGCTGGAGCGAAGCCTGCCGTTTCTGCAGACGGGGCAGGGTGAAACACTGCTGCTGAAAACCAATGCCCTGGTAATCGGTTTCCAGCACCTCGCCGAGCCATCCGCCCTGCTGCGTGAGGTGCTGGCCCAAACCGACATGGCGCTGTTCCGTGTCAATCTCGCGCAGCAATTGCTCGAAACCCTGCGCACCCTGCTCATGGGTCTGGCGTATGAAGCACGCGCACGTCAGGAGCGCCAGCATGGCCGCCGTTAGACGCAGCGTCATGTCCCGTTGCTTCAAGACCCCGGGCTGAGCGCAGATGCACCGACTCGCAGACGGCATCGTGCAACTCGATACCGCAGACGCACGCGTGATGGCATGGAAAAACGGCGGCGGCACCACGCGCGAACTGGCCGTATTCCCGCCGGATGCCGCGCTTACAGGCAAGCCGTTCCTGTGGCGCGTGAGCATCGCGGAGGTCGGCCGTGACGGACCGTTTTCACCGTTCCCCGGGTATGACCGCAGCATCATGCTGATTGAAGGCGCGGGCATGCAGCTCGACATGCAGGATGCGGTGCCGGTGCGCCTCACCGAACGCTTCAAGCCGCTGCGCTTTTCCGGCGACGCCGACACGCAGTGCGCGCTGCTCGACGGGCCGGTGCGCGATTTCAATGTCATGACCGCGCGCGCACAGCTCACGCATCACTGCGACATCATCCGTGGTGGCGCGATGCAGGCCCGCTGGACGCCCGCCTCCGAAACCCTGTTTGCACACTGCCTCTGCGACAGCCTGATCGTGAAACTGCGCGACATGGACGAAATCGTGTTGCACGCCGGGCAGAGTCTGGTGTTCGACTCCCGGGATTCCGGTTGCGACGCCCGCGCGCTGTTGCTGGCACCGGGCTCGCCCGCCAGCGTGGCGGTGCTGGTGACACTGCGCGAACCGGGATGACCGGGCGCACGCGCCGCCCGCTCAACCGGATTAAAAGTTTCCGGGGGCGGGAACTTTTTCTTAGACCGAGTCTCAAACCCTGTGAGCGCCGCAATGGCACTCAGTCTGCTCACCTCCCTGAGCGGGCAACGCAACCCGGTCTCCCCAAGCCGGGCCAAGTGATTAACCCTGGTGTTTTCCCCCTTTGGCACCAGGGTTTTTTTTGCCCCGTTTTTCGGGTTATGTCATATCAAGCCGGGCCGCGAGCCATGCCCGACCCGCGTCCACGCCTTCGCGCGACAGGGCGGAAAACACCTGCACCTCCGCCCGGCCTGCCAGCGCCTGCTGCACGGGCCGGCTGGCCTGCAAGCGCTGATGGCGGCCGAGCTTGTCCGCCTTGGTGAGCAACGCCAGCACCGGCAGCGCCAGCGGTGCGCACCAGGCCAGCATCTGTTCGTCAAACGCGGTCAAGGGATGACGGATGTCCATGACCAGCACCAGCCCGGCGAGCGCATGACGTGCGCCGAAATACGCCGTCATCAGCCGACCCCACTCGGCCCGTACCGGCTCCGGCACGTTGGCATGGCCGTAGCCCGGCAGGTCCACCAGTCGCCGTTCCGCGTCCAGCGTGAACAGGTTGATGAGCTGGGTGCGTCCGGGTGTCTTGCTGACCCGGGCCAGACCCCTGACGCCGCTCAGTACATTGAGCGCGCTGGACTTGCCGGCATTGGAGCGGCCGGCAAACGCGATTTCCCGCCCGGCATCGGGCGGCAGATCCGCAAGCGCGGATGCGCTTTTCAGAAAGCGCGCGTGACGGAAATCGGCAGGCATCCTCGCTCCATGACGCCGTCCTTGGGGCGGCGGCGTTTGGTGTAAAATCCGGTCTTCATTTGCTGTGGCAGGCCCCGGCGCGGGCACGCATCCCGCGAGCATACCGTACGGCCGCCACATCGTCCGATTTCAGCCTCTCAAAGGAGCTGTTCCGCATGAACAAGTTTGTGATGACCGCGGCACTCGTGGGCGCGTTCGCGGTGGCTGCCAACGTGAGCGCGGCCGGCAACGCCGCCGCAGGCCGGAAAAAAGCCGCCACCTGTGCCGCCTGCCACGGCGCGGACGGCAACAGCGCCAGCGGCCAGTTTCCCAAGCTCGCCGGCCAGAATGCGAGTTATATCGTGCAGGAACTGGAGCGCTTCAAATCCGGCGCCCGCAAAAACGCCATCATGTCCGGCATGGCCGCGCCGTTGAGCGCACAGGACATGCAGGACGTGGCCGCCTGGTTTGCCAGCCAGACCGTGCACATCGGCGAAGCGGACCCGAGCCTGGTCAAGGCCGGCGAAGCGCTGTACCGCGGTGGCGACCGCGCTGCAAGCATTCCGGCCTGCGCGGCCTGCCACAGCCCGGACGGTGTCGGCAATGCACCGATGGCCATCCCGGCGCTTGAAGGCCAGCACGCCGAATACATCATCAGTCAGTTGCAGGCATTCGCCAACGGCAGCCGCAAGAGTCCCATGATGGATCCCATCGCCTCGCGCCTGAGCGCCGAGCAGATGAAAGCCGTGGCTTCTTACATCCAGGGGCTGCACCGCACACCGGTCGCACCGTGAACTTTCTCCGGGCGCGCGGACTCTCAACTGAGGGCACGGCCCGGCTCCGCAAGAGGCTGATGATGATTCGCGTGAAAGCGCTCGCCGCAGTGTGTCTGCCGCTCATGCTGTTGCCGGCGCTCGCCTCCGGCGCGGTGCCAGCAACCCCGGCCGCGCCGTTCAAGGCCGGCGTCAATTACGTGCCGGTGGTACCCGCCCAGCCGACCCGGGCCGAACCCGGCCAGATCGAGGTCATCGAGTTTTTCTGGTTCGGTTGCCCGCATTGCTTCGCGCTCAATCCCTATCTGGAGAGCTGGTTGCGCAGCAAGCCGGACAATGTCGTGTTCCGGCGCGTGCCGGCCGCGTTGAATCCGGTGTGGGACACGGACGCGCGCGCCTGGTTTGCCGCCGTGCAACTCGGCATTGCCGACAAGGCCTACGCCGCGATTTTCAACGCCATTCACGTCGGTCATCTGCAACTCGACAGTGAAGCCGCTTACCGTGGGTTTTTCGTGCAGCAATTCGGCGTCACCGCCAAGCAGTTCGAGGATGCCTGGAATTCGTTCACCGTGGACACCGAACTGGTGAATGCGAAAGTGCTGGCGCAGCGGTACGGCGTGCTGGATGTACCGACGCTGGTGGTGAACGGCCGCTGGCTGACCGGTCCCGGCTACAAGCTGCCGACCTCGCAGGTCATGAACGCGGTGAGTTTCCTGGTGCAGCAGGAACAGGCGGCGCTGGCGGGCAACCCCGCACAACAATGAGTGGATGACGGTGCCGCAGACGTCGCGGCCCAACTGGAGAACGACACGATGCGCAATATCAAGAATCTGCTGGTCCTGCTTGCCGCCCTGTGCGCAGGCGGCTTCATCAGCGCCGCTACCGCCGCCCAGCCGCTGAGTTTTACCGAAGGGGTGAACTACGTTCCGGTGTCGCCGGCACAACCCACGAACGTGAAACCGGGGCAGATCGAAGTCATCGAATTTTTCTGGTACGGCTGCCCGCACTGTTTCGCGCTGGAGCCGTATCTCGAAGCCTGGCTCAAGCACAAGTCCCCGAATGTCGTATTCAAACGCATTCCCGGTGCGCTGCCCGGCTCGGAATGGACCACCGATGCGCAGGCGTTTTACACCGCCCAGGCGCTGGGTCTGGAACCCAGGATCCACACCCCGCTGTTTGACGCGATCCACCAGAAACAGCAGTACAAGCTGGCCCAGAGCAAGGATGCGCTGCGCACGTTCTTTGCCGGCTACGGCGCCAGCGGCAAGGATTTCGATGCCGCCTGGGATTCGTTCTCGGTACAGCTCAAGCTGAACCAGGCCGCAGAGATCGAGCAACGCTACGGCCTGGAGGGCGTACCCACGATTATCGTCAACGGCAAATGGAAAACCGGCGCGGGCTACCAGATGGTGCCGGCCGACATCATGAAGTGCGTGGAATTCCTGGTACGGAAGGAAGAGGCCGCGCTCAGGAAATAACCCGCTTTGGGGTTCCTCAAGACCCGCAAAACAGGGCCGCAAGGCCCTGTTTTTTTATCCCGGCCCGTGCCGTCAACCTTTCCGTAACTGGTGCGTTGAAGCGGACACCCGGGTCCGGTGCCGATGCCTTCCCCGCAAAACCACCGGCAACCTGCTACACTTCGCCGCCCGCCGGCTGAACCGGTTCGGAATCTCCCCCATGCCATTCGACAGCGTCGCCTTTCCCGATACCGCGGACCGGGTGGAACGGCACCATATTCACCTCAAGCCCGGTGACGGCTTCATGCGCTTGGCCATCCTGGGCGGCATGCTGGCCATCGTTTACCTGAGCGCGCACTGGCAGGTGTTCCAGCCCCTGATGCAGGCCGCCCGGGAGCATCCGCTGACCCGCATGATGCTGCCGCCCGGCATGGTGTGGATGGCGCTGGGGATTTTCATGCTGCTGTTCCGCACCCTGCTGTGGTTCCGCTACCGGACCCCGGAAATGGCGAGCTTCACGGACGCGCCGACACTGACCGTGGTAATCCCGGCCTACAACGAAGGGGCGATGGTGGCGCAGTCCATAGACTCCGTCGCCGCCGCCCGTTATCCGCGCGAACGCCTGGAAATCTTCGTGGTGGACGATGGCAGCCGCGACGACACCTGGCAGCACATCTCGGCGGCGGCCGGGCGCCACCCCGGCCTCGTTACCGCGCTGCGTTTCGAGAACAACCGCGGCAAGCGGGCGGCGCTGGAAGCCGGCTTCCGTCACGCGCGTGGCGACGTGGTGGTCACGATTGACTCCGACAGCGTGATCGAGCCGGACAGCCTGCTGGCCATGGCCGGGCCGTTCCAGGATCCCCGGGTCGGTGCCGTGGCCGGACGAGTCACGGTCTTCAATCGCGCAGACGGCCTGATCCCGCGCATGTTGAAGGTGCGCTACGCGCTCAGTTTCGATTTCCTGCGCGCGGTGCAGTCCACTTACGGCACCGTGTACTGCTGCCCGGGGGCGCTGGCCGGTTACCGTACCCGCGTGGTGCGTGAGGTACTGGACGACTGGATGAAGCAACGCTTCCTCGGCGCGCCCTGCACCTACGGCGAAGACCGCTCCATGACCAACTACATCCTGGCGTGCGGCTACGACACCGTGTACCAGCGCGCCGCCATCGTGCACACCATCGTGCCCATCACCTACGGCAAGCTCTGCAAGATGTTCCTGCGCTGGGATCGCAGCTACGTGCGCGAGGAACTGCGTTTCGCCTGGATCGTGTGGAAACGGCCGCTGAAGTCGCGCCTGATCGCGATTGCCGACTCGCTCGTCAACAGTCTGCGCATCCCCATGAGCTGGTTCGGCCTGGTGCTGCTGGTCACGCTCGCTATCCTGAGTCCGGCGATCCTGCCGAAGTTCCTGTTCGCCATCGGCGTGTTCGCCTGCTTCAACATGCTGTACTACCTGCGCAGCGAACGCTCCTGGGATTTCGTGTACGGTATCTTCTATTCCTATTACTCAGTGTTCGCGCTGTTCTGGGTATTCCCCTACGCGGTGTGCACTGCGCGCGCGCGCGGCTGGCTCACCCGCTGAATCACAGCGGCTCAGAACGCCTTTTCCACACTGACGAACCCCTGCCGCCCGTCGCCCGGGAAATAACGGTAATTGCCGAAACTGTAATCGGCGCGCTCCGCGTAGGCGGTATCGGCCAGATTCACGAGACGTACCGAGAGATGCCAGCCCCGCGGCAATGCTTGTTCGACACTCAGGTTCAGCAGGTTGTGGCCGCCATAGCGGTGCTGGTTGGCTTCATCCAGAAAATAACCGCCGACGTGCGCCCATTGCAATTCGGCGCGTGTTCCGTGGCTACCCTGCCAGCGCAGGCGCAGACTGCCGAGACTGCGCGGTGCGTATTTCACCTCGTTGCCGTAGGCGATCGCGTTGCCCTGGCTCAGGTTTGCCGAAAACGCGTAGCGGTGCAGGTTGTAACTGCCGTCCGCGAGCAGCGTCCACGCCGAATCCAGTTGCCGGGTCAGCGAGAATTCCAAGCCCTGTGAGCGGATACGGCCGTTGCTGACATTGAAGCCGTTGGCATCGCGGAAAATGAAGTGCTGCTTGAGCATGGAATACAGGTCCGCATCCCAATGCCAGCGGCCGTGCTGGCCGCGCCAGCCGAGTTCCAGCGCATTGAGGGTTTCCGATTGCAAGTCGGCCACGCTCTGCTGGCGTTGCAATTCGTACAGCTCGGCAGCCTGCGGCGCACGCGCGCCGCGTCCGAAGTTGAAATACAGGGTCTGTTCGTTGCCGGCCAGCCAGCTCACGCCGAACTTGGGCAGCAGCAGCACGAACCGGTCGCGCCGATCCGCCGGACGGTTGGCAAGACAGCCCCCCGCGCCGCACGTGGTGCCGTCGGCCTGTACATTGCCGGCCGGCAGGGCATTCACATAACTGTAACGTACCGTTTCGGCACGCAGTCCGCCGGCAAATAACCAGTCCGGACTCCAGGCATGCGTGACATGCAGATAGGCGGCAAGCGTGCGGCTGTCCGCAGTGTAATCGTAGTGCAGACCCGGCGGCCGGATCTGGCCCGCGGCACCGCCGATGGAATCAGGCTGGTATTCCGTGAGTGTGCCGTGCGCATATTCGGTATCGAGACCGTACACGGCGTGCGTTGTCGCGTTCCAGGTGGTACGCAATGCCAGCATTGCACCCAGACTGTTGACGGCACTGCTTTCGATGGGCGTGCCCGGCAGATAGTGTTCGGTGAACGCGAGCTGGTTGCGACGCGCATAGGGCGTGATGTCCAGTTCGCGGTCGCCATTGAGGTGCAGCCGCCATTTCTGGGCGGCTAGCCAGCTCTGCGCATCGCGGAACGCACCGGCTTGCGGATTGGCGTCTCGCAGGGATTCCTGCTTGTATGCGGACAGGCCGTAGATGTAGCCGGCCGTGCGCTGATTCAGGTTGGTGCCAGCGATCAGCGTTTCGCCTGCCGTGGCGCCGGTGTCGTAATCGTAGCGCAGGGTGATTTTCTGCTGGTCGTAGCCGGAATCGGCACGGAACCCTCCATCATGCGTGGCGTTCGCGTCCATGCGCAGACCGCGAGTGCCGTTCCAGCTTCCCGCACTGAATTCGGCTCGTGCATAGTCGTGACTGCCCCGTTCCAGACTGGCACTGCGCAGGGGGGCGGATTGCGGCGCAGCCGTCAGCACATTGACGATGCCGTGAAGCGCATTCGAGCCGTACAGCACCGAACCGGGGCCGCGGATGACTTCCACCGCCCGCGCCTGTTCGGTGTTGAGCCAGAACAGCGCATTCACGTTGCAGAAGCCCGCAGGCTGGATCGGGATGCCGTCTTCCAGCAGCAGGAAGGCACCGCAAGCGCCCGCACCGGTCAGGAGCGGCGAGCGGATGGACATGAGGCTTTCCTGTCCGCTGCCCTCGGTGACCCAGGCGCCCGGCACCGCACTGAAGATTTGTGCCGGATGGGTCTCGTCGATCAAGGCCAGACTCCGGCTGTCCACGTAGGCGGTATTACCGGGCAGGATGCGCAATGCCACGGGGGTGCCGGTATCGGTCACCACCACGGTGCCGAGCTCAACCGTGTGGTCGTCCGCGCGTGCATTCGGAACCAGCCCCACACACAAGGCGAGGATCGCCGCCGACTGCCGCCTCATTGCGATAAGGCAAACGCAATGACGCTGTCACCGCGCTTCGTACCCAACCCGCCGTGACCCCCGGCCACGATGACGAGATACTGCCGGCCGCCGATGGCGTAAGTCATGGGCGTGGCCTGACCGCCGGCCGACAGCTTGTACTGCCACAGCATTTCTCCCGTCTTGATATCGAAGGCGCGGATGTCATCGTCCATGGTGGCGGCGACAAACACCAATCCACCCGCGGTAACAATCGGTCCGCCCATGCCGGGTACGCCGAGATTCCAGTGGTTGAGCACTGCGTTGCCCAGCGGCACCTGCCACAGACGCTTGCCGGTCTGCATGTCCACCGCCGTCAATTCGCCCCACGGCGGCTTAACACATGGTGTACCGAGCGAAGATGTGAATGCCTTGCGACGCATGCCGTACGGTGTGCCGCGCATGCGTGAGAAATCCCAATCCTCGTAGGTACCGGATTTCATCTGCGCTTCCATTTGGTCGCGCGGCACCAGCGCCACCAGCATGGGCAAGTCGTTGGTGTTCACCACCGCGACCTGGTGCACGGGATCGAAGGCCAGGCCACCCCATTCCACACCGCCGGCATAACCCGGTTGCTCGACGCTGCCCTGCACGCTGGGTGGCGTGAAGATGCCCTCGGACTTGTAGCGTTCAAGATGACAACCGAAAGAGGTGTGCGCGAGATCGTCTGGCGTCACCGGCCCCTGTCGTACCAGCGGCGCGGGTGCAACCGGGAACGGCTGGGTTTTCGACAACACTTCGCCCGGTACGCCATCCTGCGGCACCGGTTTTTCCATGATGGGGAAAATCGGTTTTCCGGTTTCCCGATTGAAGGTGAACAACATGCCGGTCTTGGTGGGCTGGATCACGGCCGGCACTGTTTTGCCATCGTGCTGCAATTCCACCAGCGAAGGTTGCGCCGCGAGGTCATAATCCCACAGGTCATGGTGCACGGTCTGGTAGGCCCACACCAGCTTGCCGGTCTCGCCGTCGAGCGCCACCACCGAATTCGCCCAGCGATTGTCACCGGGACGTTCGCCGCCGAAAAAGTCCGGACTGGCGGAACCGGTGGGCACGAACACCAGGTGTCGTACCGGATCCACCGACAGGGGCGCCCAAGCATTGGCCGCGCCGGTGTCGCGCGCCGCCGTTTTCCATTCGGAATACACCGGATTGGCGGGATCGCGCGGAATCGGATCCCAGCCCCACAGGAACTTACCACTCACCGCGTCGTAGGCGCGCACCGTGCCGTGTTCCAGCGCCACGCCGCGATTGTCGCCGACGGAAGACCCGAGAATGAGTTTGCCGTTGAGCATGACTGGCGGCGAAGTCACAAGGTAATTGTGAGTCAGGCTACCCGGCTCATAGGTGGAATGAATGCCCTGTACGAGATTCAACACACCGTGATCGGCGAAGTCCGGACACAAGGCACCGCTCGCGGCATCCAGCGCCAGCACGCGACCATCCAGCGTGGGCGCAAAGATGCGCGCATGGCACAGCGCATTCGCGGGCATGTTCGGGTTCACCCACAGCGTCACGCCGCGCGAGGCCGCATCCGAATACCAGGCTTTGGGAACATGGGAATCATGACGCCAGCGCAGCTTGCCGGTGACCGCATCCACCGCCACCACGTTGGTTTCGCTGGTGGTGAAATACAGCGCACCGTCGTAGAAAATCGGCGTCGCCTCGAAAGTCATGTGGTCTGTCCACTCGTCCCCCGGAAATCCCGCGCCGGTTTCACCGGTATGGAAGGTCCAGACCGGCTCAAGATCGGCCACATTGACCGGCGTGATCTGGGCAAGCGGCGAATAGCGGCTGCCCCCGGCATCGCCGCCGTAGTGCGACCAGCCGGTATCGGGCGCGGGCGCGACCGGGGCGGGCGCTTTCGTGCAACCGGCCAGCAACATAACAAGG